>CAZZFJ010000037.1:0-13108 GCA_964653415.1 uncultured Erysipelothrix sp.
ATTAAGAAGGTTCTATAAAGTATTGATAAGCATTTCTTTTGGGATCCAGCGGATCTTTAACATTGACAATCCCTGCAAATTCGTAATTCATTTTTTTAATGAGATAATTCATACGATAGTTGTCTTTATGTGTGTCAACACGTATTTGATAAATGCCTCTATCACGAGCTATTTGCTCAGCAGCACGAAACATCTTTTGTGAAATGCCTTCATTACGATAATATGCATGGGTTGCTACACGATGCAAAGTAACATAAGGTTCATTTTCTTGTTGCCATTGACCCTCAATTTGCTCATAATTGGGATCTGCTTCAAATTGAATGCAAATGACTCCCGCAATATAACCTTCATGAAAGTATACGTAACTATTACCCTGAGCAATATCTTGCTTTAGCATCTCACGATTGGGTGTACCACTTTGCCACTGGCTCAGCCCTTCTTTTTTTAAAAGCACTTTTGCAGATTCAATGATCATTTCAATTTCATCTAAATCTGCAAGCTGTGCAATCCTAAGATTATTCACCTAATACAGAAATAACAGCAGGGAAATAAGTATCTTTTACATAAGCAACCACTTTAGCATCATTAAATGCCTTAACAATCGCTTTGGATTTCTCTGATGATTCTTCGCCAGTTCTAACAGCAACAACATTGACACTGTTTGCGATGACTTCATCATTCAATACTTCTTGTTTAATCCCTTTATCTGTAACACCTGCAACAAGGGCATAGTTTGCATTGATAATAGCATATTCTGCACTATCCAGTTGCTTGGCAACATTTTCAGCAGATACTAACTTGATCTCTACCTTTTGCTTGTATTCAACGATATCTTTTAGTTCAACGATATCCCCTTCAGCTAAGCTAATCCAACCTAATTGCTCAAGAAGTCTTAAAGCACGAGATAAGTTTGTTGGGTCATCTGGAACCAATACAGTGTCGCCTTCTTTAACACTTTCAAGATCAGTTTTTAAACCACCATAGATAGCAATGGGTTCATAGTGAACTTTTAGTAAAACAGATAAATCAGTACCATGAGATTCATTAAATCCAAGTAGGTATGGAGTATGTTGGAAGAAGTTTGCATCAAGATCGCCATTTTCTAAAGCTGTATTGGGTAAGACATAATCATCAAACTCAACAACTTTTAAATCATATCCCAATTCTTTCAACGGATCTTTAAGTTGACGCAAGAAATCAGCATGAGGTAAAGCAGTACCTCCGATTGTAATCACTTCAAGATCTTTTGGTTTTGATGTACACCCTGCTAACAATAATACGGAAATAAGTAACACAACTAATTTTTTCATTTTCAAATCCTCCTTTGTGTTAAACATTAAAAAGCACGCTCCCCATATAAGGATGAGCGTGCTCATGTTACCACCTTAATTCGCATTAACCTCACGATTAATACCTCTACGAGTTCTACTAAACTCTGTTGCTATAACGGGCAAACCCGAATTGACTTAAAGGTTTCCCAGTTCAGTCAATCAGCTCCAAGACCATTTTCAATTAACTGCCACTTGCCTACTTTCACCCAATGTAAGCTCTCTGTAAAGTTTTCATTAATCTACTTTTCTTTTCAATGCTTTTTTCATTTGTCCTAAGTATGACTTAATTTAAGATGTTTGTCAACACTTACTATCATTATTTATAAAACTTTTTTTATCTTGACTTAATTTCATTTTAAAAGGCGATTTTTAAAACCGCCCTTTGACTTATTATTTTTCAGGATAATTAATTATTAAATGGAGATCTTCCAGTTGCTTTTCAGTTCCCTTCGCAGGAGCATTTGTAAGTGGGCATCGTGCAGAAGCATTTTTAGGAAATGCAATAACATCACGAATAGAGTTTGAATGGGTGAGTGCCATCGCAAAACGGTCTAAACCAAAGGCAATTCCACCATGAGGTGGTGTACCATATTTGAATGCATCAACAAAGAAACCGAAACGAGCTTGAATTTGCTCATCCGTAAATCCAATCATGCTGAACATTTTAGCTTGTAAATCTTGATCATAAATTCTCATAGATCCCCCTGCAATCTCATATCCATTTAAAACAAGGTCATAAGCATTAGCAGTTACTTCTAATGGTGCGGTATCTAAGAGGGGAATATCTTCCTCTTTGGGGGATGTGAAGGGATGATGTCTTGCGACAAGCTGATTTTCTTCATCCATTTCAAACATGGGGAAATTAACAACCCATGCATATTTGAAGCTTTTTTCATCAATTAAATCAAAGTCTTTAGCAAGTTGTAATCGTAGTGCCCCAATGGCTGTTGCAGTTTTTTCCCATGCACCAGAGCCAATGAAAATCATATCCCCATCAACAAGCTTATATTTTTCAAACAGCGCTTTTGATTCATTTTCAGAAATAAATTTAGCAGCAGATCCACTAAGCACATCATCTTGTACTTTTAGAATTACAAGACCCATTAGACCATTTTTCTTAACTAAGTCAGTATATTTATCTTGAACTTTTCTAGTAAATGTTTCCGCGTGATTTCCACTTAGGATGAGTCCTTTTAAAACACCACCGGTTTCAAGTGTGTTTTGGAATACTTTGAACTCACTATCTATAAATATTTCATTGAAATCTTGGAGTAAAAGTTCAAAGCGTAAATCGGGTTTATCACTACCATAAAGATTCAACGCATCGTTAAAGTTAATTCTTGGAAACTCAGGTCTCTTTTCATGCAACACATCGACCATGACATTACTTGCAACAGTTTCGACAATTTCCATAAACTGATCTTGAGATAAGAAACTAGCTTCAATATCAACTTGGGTAAAGTCTAACTGTCGATCCGCTCTTAAGTCCTCATCTCTAAAACATCTGGCAATTTGGTAATAACGTTCCAAGCCCCCAATCATTAAAAGTTGCTTAAAGATCTGTGGTGATTGTGCTAGCGCATAAAATTCTCCTGGATGCACTCTGGATGGCACAAGATATTCTCTTGCACCTTCAGGAGTTGATTTGGTTAGCATGGGTGTTTCAATATCAATAAATCCTAAATCTTCCAAGGTACGACGCATATTCGAAGTAATTTTCGCACGTGTCATAAGATTTTCTTGCATCACTGGACGTCTAAGGTCAAGATAACGATATTTTAGTCTTGTATCTTCAAGAGCATCGGTTTCATCCGCAATTATCATTGGAGTTTGTGCTGCTTTATTAATAACACTAAAACTTGAAACTTCTATTTCTATATCCCCTGTTTTCAGCTTTGGATTTTTGTCTTGACGCTCACGAACAATCCCTTTCACAGATAAGACATACTCACTTCTTACTTTTTCAATTTCTGGAAGTTCTTCCGCATTAACAACAAGTTGTACAATACCTGTTCTATCTCTTAAATCAATAAAGACAATGGATCCAAAGTTTCGTCTTTTGGACACCCAACCTAAAAGTTCAACTGTTTCATTAATATGTTTTTCTCTAACATCGCCATTATAATATGTTCTATTCATTATTTTTCTCCTATAAATTCTGTTACTTTGCTGACAACCTCATCAACACTCACTGTAACTTGAGTTTGAGATGCAATATCTTTTAAGGTAATCTTATTCTCTTTGACTTCATTTTCACCTACAAGCATTGCAACCTTGGCATTGAGTCGATCAACCATCTTAAATTGTGCTCGCATGCTTCTACCATCATAATCTGCCTCAACACTGAAGCCAGCCTCTCTTAGTTTGTGAGCAGCTTTAAACACCAATACTTTAGCATCATCATCTAGTGGCATTCCATAAACATCAATGACATCTTTATCCTTAACATCTAGGCCAGCACTCTCTAAGAAGACCATGATTCTTTCAATACCCATACCAAAGCCAAATGCTGATACTTCAGGACCCCCATAATATTCAACAAGATGATCATAGCGACCGCCTGCGAAGATGGTACTTTGAGCACCTGCTTTTGGATCTGTAGAAACAACTTCAAATACTGTATGGTGATAATAATCTAGACCACGCACAAGCTTTGGATCGACTTCATAAGCAATCCCTTCAGCATCGAGTATGGCTAAGACTTCATCAAAGTATTGGCTTGATTTTTCATTGAGTGTCTCTTTATTAGTTGGTGCTGTGATCAAAGCTTGGTGATCTTGGTAGAACTTGTCATCCAAAATTCGAAGGGGGTTTTGTTTGAAACGACGTTTGTTGTCTTCACCCATATCCTCAATAAAAGGCTCAAAGTGTTTGACTAAAACATCTCTATAAGCTTGTTGAGAAGCCTTGTCACCTAAGGTATTAATCACCAATTTATACTGATTCAATCCCAGTTGATTAAGAACTCTTAATCCTACTAAAATAGCCTCTACATCTGAATAAGGATTCGCTTGACCAAAATACTCAACTCCGAATTGTGTATGCATACGCATACGTCCTTTTTGAGGTCTTTCATATCTGAAATTTGGCGAGATATAAAAATATTTTTGAACTCCGCCCCCTTGAGCATAGAGTTTGTGTTCTACAAAAGCACGCACTACTCCAGCTGTTCCTTCGGGTTTCAAAGTTAAAGAGCGATCCCCTCTATCTTTGAAAGTATACATTTCCTTATTCACAACATCACTAGCATCATTACCACGGGCAAATACTTCGGTATGTTCAAAAATAGGTGTTTTCATTTCCGTGATATTATAGAGTTCACAAGATTGACGTGCAATTTCTTCAATCTTCTTCCAAATTTTCATGTTTTCGCCAAAGACATCCTGGGTCCCGCGTGGCGCTTTATAGTTTGACATATATATCTTCCTTCCTTTAAACAAAAAGAAAGATGGCCCAAGGACGCATAAGCGTGGTACCACCTTTATTTTATACTTAATCTTTAACGCAGAATTACGTTTCTTTCTACTAATACTTCAAAAGAACTTCTCCGCTGTGTCACACTTAGTCTCAATGCTTACCTTTCACCCAGTGGTAAGTCTCTTTGACAATGATTCTAAGTTCATTCAGCCTCTTCAAATTTTATACATTTATAATGTATCATATCTTCCCTTTTATTTCAAGATTAGAGAATCATTCTTTCAACACGAATCACAGAGTCAACCTTTCTTAGGTTTGCGATAAGATTTCTTAAATGATTGGCATCTTTGACTAAAACTCGCATCGTTGTCGTCACATGAATTTTATCATCTTCAACCACTGAGTTAACAGCATTAAGTGCTACTTTGAGTTGGGATGCTGTTGTTACAAGATCCGTTAATAAGAAACTGCGATCCGATGAGAAAATTTTAAGTACTGTCTCATAATCCTTGTGCTCAAAATCTTCTTCCCATGAAACGTCAATCAATCTTGAAGTCTCATTTTTTACATTGGGACAATCTTTTCTATGAACCTTAATTCCTTGCCCCTTGGAAACATATCCAACGATATCATCCCCATAGACTGGTGAACAACATTTTGACATAGAGACCATCATAGAGTCAATTCCTGCAATACGAACCCCTTGATTTCCAGTAGCTTTTCGTTCGGGTCTTTTTTGCGTGAGAAGTTTTTCAAACTTTGCATACTCATCCATTGGTTTTTGAACAGATAAGCGTTCAAAAACCGCTTGCAAAGTTAAAGCCTTGGTTGCAATAGCATACATGAGATCATCCACAGAATTAACAGAAAATCCATTTAAAACTGTTTCTAGTTTCTTTAAAGCTTTATCATCCAGCTGACGTCTTTTAGCTTCTTCTTTGAACATCTGCTGACCTTTATCAATTAAAATAGAGCGTTCTTCTTGAATCTGTCTTTGTAAATACTGACGAATTTTATTTCTAGCATGACTTGTCTTGACAACCTTCAGCCAGTCCTCAGAAGGACCCGATTGTTTATTCGTTCTTAAGCGAACAACATCCCCTGTTTTTAGGGCTGTGTTTAAGGGAACTAGTGTATTATTTACCATAGCTCCGACTGTTTGGTGTCCTACTTCTGTATGCACACGATAAGCAAAATCAATAGGAGTTGCTCCATTAGGCAAATCAATAACCCGTCCCTTTGGAGTCATCACATAAATATTGGCATCAAATATATCCTTTTGTAAAACATCCA
Organism: uncultured Erysipelothrix sp.; assembly: GCA_964653415.1. Classification (GTDB taxonomy): domain Bacteria; phylum Bacillota_I; class Bacilli_A; order Erysipelotrichales; family Erysipelotrichaceae; genus Erysipelothrix. Next base: position 6,042 of record CAZZFJ010000037.1, read on the forward strand.
TATATTTTAATGCATCTTCATCTACATCATCAGTCATCATATTGAAATCTTTAAACCAAGCTAAACGATCTTCAATTTCTTTTCGACCTTTTCCTGGCATATTGAGATTACCCTCTTTATATTTCCAGTGTGCAGCGACCCCACGTTCAGCAATATCATCCATCTCATAAGTACGAATCTGTATTTCAAAAATACTGCCCTCTTCACCCACAATGGTGGTATGTAAAGATTGGTACATATTCATCTTAGGCATAGCAATATAATCTTTTAATCTGCCTGGTATCGGGCGATATGCCGCATGGATATAGCCTAGTGTCTCATAACAATTGAGTTCTGTTTCTGTAATAATACGAATGGCCAATAGATCCAAAATTTCATCAAATCGTTTGTTTTTAGTCGTCATTTTCTTGTAGATACTATAAAGATGCTTGGAACGACCAAAGATATTGAATTTAATATTATTATTAATTAACATCTTTGACATTTCAGTGATCATTTGAGTCACTTGGGCATCACGTTCTACTTTACGCATTTCTACAAGGCGTGCAATTTCATAATATTTATCAGGATATAAGTACTGGAAACTGAGATCCTCCAGCTCATTTTTGATTTGGGCGATCCCCAGTCTATGAGCTATGGGTGCATAGACATCCAGTGTTTCTGTTGCAATTTTCTTTTGTTTTTCTGGGGGTTGAAATTGCAAAGTACGCATATTATGAACACGGTCTACAAGCTTAACAAAGATAACACGAATATCATTAGCCATCGCGATAAATATTTTTCGATGATTTGCAGCTAAATACTCTTTTTCATCTACAAATTCAATATTACCAATCTTAGTAACCGATTCTACAATTTTAGCAATATCTTCACTAAACTCTTGAGTGAGTTCCTCAACACTGACGCCACAATCTTCAATGACATCATGCAAAAATCCTGCAATTATAGTTACAGGAGACATGTTTAATTTGGCAAGGATATGCGCCACGTGCATGACATGCACTAAATAAGGCTCTCCCGATTTACGATATTGTCCCGCATGCTTTTCTTTTGCAAAGTAAAAAGCTTTTTCTATTAAAGCTAAGTGTTCTTTATTTTTTATATATGTTTCGGCTTCATTAAGAATCATGTCTAAACTAATATCGCCAATCATTTCTTTAGGCATAACCTCACCTCCTTCTGTTGTTATATTATACCTTTTTTTTAGGAAAAAAACGAAGTTTATAAACTCCGTTAATATTTTAGTATGGTATAGACATCAATATCTTTTAAACGATCTCTACCTTTTAAGTCAACTAACTCAATAAGAAATGCACATCCTACGACTTCAGCTCCCATATCTTTAACTAAAGAAACTGTAGCTTCGATGGTACCACCTGTAGCCAATAGATCATCAATGACTAAAACTTTTTGACCCGGTTTAATAGCATCTTTATGCATATGCAATTCATTAGAACCATATTCTAAATCATACTTATAGGAAACAGTTTCACGTGGTAGCTTTCCCGGTTTTCTTACAGGTACAAAGCCCACTTCAAGCTCTGTTGCAACAGGGCACCCAAAGATAAATCCTCGTGATTCAGGTCCCACAATCACATCAGCCCCCACTTTTTTTGCGAAAGCTAATAATAATGATGTGGCTTCTTTAAATGCTTTTCCATCTGCCATTAACGGCGTAATATCGCGAAATATTATTCCTTCAGATGGAAAATCAGGAATGCTCGCAATATATTTTTTTAAATCCATTTTATTCCTCCAAATACTCATCAATTATAGCACAATAAGTTGTGAATCCGTAAAGTTTTGACAATTTTACATAATGGGCAGGATTCTAAGATTTTTTAATACCCAAACGCGATTTATTTTTATAGAAGACAAAGCCACCTAAAACTAAGATAATAGCCGTTAAGGTGATAATAATCCAATAATAATTGGAAACAGAAATCGGAGTTAAACTAATAACATTATCTTGATTTTGAATGTTTAGAATTAAAAGGTCCTGTTCCTGAGTTTTCAATTGGGATTGTACTTCATGTATTTCTTTCTCAAAGTTTTCATAATGGAAGTAAATTTGCTCACTATGAGTCTCAAGATATGTATCTAAAACCGCAAACCTGAAACTATCTATAACCTCTTCTTTAAAAATTAAGTGAAAACTATGATTGTTCTTAACTCGAGTATATAAGGGATGATCCGCATCAATTTTATTAAAGTTAAATGCTAGATTAAAATCCTGCTTAAAGCGATTATCAAAGTAAGCAGCAAATTGTATTTTACCACTCATATCTGTAAAATAGACTTCTAGTTTCTGGGCACCCAATTGTAATAAAATATCTTTGTCAATATTGAAACGCTCCATATTGTTTAATCGTTTCGCTAAAAGTTCTTCTTCCAAAGCAATGTAGAGTCGTGTATACTCACGATTTTCCATATAACTTAAGACTTCATTGGTAGGTAAATAAAGCTCAAACACATCTTTTTCCAAGCCTTGGAAATCGCGCACTCCTAAAAACATTCCATCATCACTGGATTCAAGAGTCTCAAGAAGTAAAGTATGAGCATTACCTGCAATACTTTGTTCACTCACAATTATTTTTAAGCTCGTATTAATATTGCCAATACTTGCTATAAGTTCTGTTTCCCCAACTTTTAAACCCCGTATGGTATCCCCTTCAATAACTGCAATCGATTCATCCTCAATGGCATATTGAGGATTACGCTTAACAGTTGTGTCATAGGGTACATAGATTAAATCCGGGATGTTTTTTACATCATTGAGGGTAACCTTTAAGGTGGAAGGGTTAAATTCCAATTTCTCTAATGGAGCAACTACCCTTACCTCCATGCTTTGTGTTTGACCATCCAAGCTTGCCATAATGGTTGTTTCACCAATACGTAAACCCTGAACAATACCATTTTCTACCCGTGCAACATTGGCATCACTAGATTCCCAAACAATGCGCGATAGGTCCAAGGTTTTAGGTTCAACTTCAAAATCAACCGTAAAGCTTTTACCACGAATTAACTGTTTGGAAGACTCATTAAAACTGATAGTCCCTTTCTCTTGAGTGACATTAAACCAAAGTTCCTTAGTATAAGTAGTTTGCTCATCCACTCGCACCATCATGGTCAGTGTCGCTTTACCTACCTTTAAGGCCGTCACTGTCATTTGATTTTCGCCTAAACTGACATCTAAAATAGCTTCAGGAACTTCAATTACATTCACGGTGTATTCCGAATCAAGATTAATCGTAAATTGAATGATCTCTGTATCATGAACTTTGAGATTGTGAGATTCTTTATTATTTTTTAGAACAATAACTTCTTCATTAATTTCCGTTTCCTCCACTGCAAAAGCAGCTGGAACAAAAGCTGCGCTTATTAAGATAAACACTAATATTCTATTAATAAATCGTTTCATAATCTCACCTCTAAAGTATATTATACACTAAAGTTATCGATGCTAAAAGACAAACCAAAACGTGGATGTACATCCATCACGCCTTCAATCTTCTGAATTTTCATTAAGGTATCTACAGATAGATTTTTATTGAAGATGACGGCATCCTTAAGCCAAAAATCATCAAAGATAAGCTTATAGCCATAACTTCCTAAAGCTTGAACAGATTTAATTGTGAATCCATCAATCGCAAAAACCGGCATTTCAAAACCTTGGCCAAATGGATCAAGAGATTTTAAATCTGACATCATATCTGGAGTAATGGGCATGTCACAGTAGATAATCGATTTTTTTATATCTACTGAAGGTAAACTTGGAACAAGCTTTTGAACATCATGAACAAAATCTTCAAACGCTTCTTTCTTAATCGTTACACCAAAAGCAAAGTCATGTCCGCCAAATCCACTGAAGTAGTTAGGGTCTAACTGCGAAAATAAACTTTGTAAGGAGATGGTTGATGATCTGGCACTGCCTTTAAAGACCTGATCCATTTCCTTTAGAACCAAGCTTGGACGCCCTGTTTCACTGACAATCTGATTTGCAACAATCCCTAAGATACCCTCATGAAAGGTTTTATCACTAACAATATGTAGCATTTGATCACTCAGTAAATTTTTAGCCTTTTCATAACTATCCTGGGTTACCAATTTTCGCTGTTGATTGATGCTCAATACTGATTTTGCATAGTTTTGAATCTCAATCTCATTATCTGATAGAAGGTAGTGAACCATCGTATTCATATTGACACGATCAGCCATACGTCCTACTGCATTAATTTTAGGCACTACTTGAAATGCTAGAATCTTAGCCTCATAAGGGCTCATACCATAACGTTTCCAAAGAACATCAATGTTTAAAATTTTACTTTGACTTAAAACATCGACGCCTCGCTTAACAATCTCACGATTCTTACCCCATAAAGGCATAATATCTGCAATTGTTGCTAAAGCAGCATAAGCAGTTATTTTTGCACTGACTAAACCTAAATGCTCGGCTACTAAAAACATTAAGCCACTCGCACACATTGCCTTAGCATAATCATCCAAATAGTCAGGGTGCAATAGTGGACATGATGGGGGCTTACCTTCGATAAGATGGTGATCAACAATCGCAACATTCATGTTTAAACTTAAAGCATAATTAACAGCCTCATGCGCCTTGACACCTGTATCTACAATAAGTAAATCGGTATAGCCTTTTTCATAAGCCTGTTTGATAGTATCCAATGACACACCATACCCTTGAGTAAAACGGTTGGGAATATAAAAACCTAATTTTTCAATGCCTAAACTTTGCCCTATCAGATAAGCAATTGCAGTACTGCAAACCCCATCCGCATCATAATCACCACAAATCATTAGCTGAGTGGCACTCTTTAAAAAATCTGAAACATCATCAATAGCTTGGGCTTGTATTAGCTTAAGAGTGGGATGGTTAAGTTGGTCGATTTGAGTATCTGTAAGATTCATGGTTGCAATAATACGTCCGACAAAATCAGAATGATTAATTAAACGCGGATCGACTTGTATTTTTGAGAGTGATATCACAACTTATACCTTCGCTTTCTTATGTAATGTTAAAAAATAATAGAATGAAAAAATGGTGATGATAAACCCTAAAGTAAAAATTATCATTAAAGAAATCATATAATAGTGATCCAAAGTCGGATCTGGAATCAGTAAAATGATGGGTAGAATTAATAGAGACAATAAGGTTGACATAAAGCCTAGGAGTGATGATACCTTAAAGCTCAATAAATCTTCCTTTAAATCGTCATAGTACATCAAAATACCACTGACAAAGATTGGAATCATGGCTTGAAGCATAAAAAACTTTAAAGAAAAATGAATTTTGAAAATAACAAGAAACAGATTCACAAATGCATAAAGCAAAATATTCAAACAGGCGAAATAAAATGCTATTTGGGGGCTATGCGTAAAATAATGCATGAGAATCAGTAAGCCCATAAATGCAGCCATCAGCATAATTCGTATTTGAACAGTATAATTAAAACTAAAGTTTTGACGTTGTAGTATACTGACTTCAACAGCTAATTTCTCTTCAATTGAAGTTTGAGCAGCCTGTAAACTTTCCCAATCAGAAAACTCATCAAAGATAAACCATGTTTTCTTCTCTTCAGATATTTTATATTCTAATAAATTATCATCCAGTTTATTCTTACCTAAACTTGCCTGAACTTCTAAAAAGCTACTAACATCAGCACTATCAACAATCAGATAGTTTTCTTTAGAAAAGTCTCGATAGTGTTTTTGGATTTTATTAGGTTCCATCATACTCATTAAAGCTACAATGATTAAAAGCATCGCAACAAAAGCCATAATTAAACGAGAATCTAAAATATCGGGTACTTTTATAGTGCCTCGTTTTTGAAATAAAGCTTGAAATCGCTCATTTAAGATAAAGGCTAGCTTAACCTTCTTAAAAGCAAAATATAAAAATAAAGTTTCAAGACTTAAGCCTAAAGTAATAATTAGAATATAAATAGAATGTTCCAGATATACGCGATCCATCAGCACTAACAAGAAAGCGATGCTTCCTAATATCACGGCATAGTATAGATGATTTCGTAAAATCTTATGAATTTCAAAGCCACGATATATCTCAAATAAGGTCCAACTCTTTAAAAGAATTAGCACACATAGGACTACTAAAAATGTAAACCATAAATTAAAATTAAAGATATACCCTAAAGCATTTAAGATAAATAATGCACATAAACTCAAGGTCACAGTGCTCATTGAAAAATACAGACCCCATAAACGATAGCGATAGGTCCATATCGATACAAAAGAAAAGACAAAAATTACAAAATAAGTCTGAAGCGTTTTTGCAGTATTATTAACAGTTGCTATGGAGTTAAAACTACCTATTTCATAGATTTCAAGTAAGGGAAAGCGATGTTGTAAGGTTCGTGAAAAAGCATCCACATCATCCACTCCAATAAACTTCATGAGCAAGCGATTTGCATCTACTTCATAGTAAATGAGTTCAATAGAATTCTCGCGAAAATCTTGTTTATATTCACTTAAGTTATACTGATTTTGGATATCATTGGTCAGGTAATTGACTTCACGTCCCAAACCTTGACCCAATTTTAAATTTTCAATACGAAACAACAGCGAAAAGAAAAGTACCACCACTACAAAAGGAATGATGACTAAAGACTTATCAATTGAAATGGTGTTGTTACGATTCACTCTAATCACCCAACAATTCCGATAAGCACATATCTTTACTACGAACAGAAGCATCGAGTGATAGATAACGGATAATCTCATCTACAGATATATTTAGAATACGATCACTAATAATACTTAGAGAATCGGGTACTTGACGACGATAGATATATTTAAAAAAGACCTCTTCTAGATCCTTATACTTGACGCGTGTAAATCCTTCACGATGTAATTTTTTAAGTCTAATTGTGATTAGCATTTGTATGTATGTATTATTTGGATTCATTTTTTTACCTCTAGATACATTATAGACAAAATCTTGTCTTAATAAAAGTATAATCCCGATATTTAAAATGAGAATTCCATGAACAGTCTTTGTGACATGAAAAATAACCAGTAAACTGGTTATA
>CAZZFJ010000038.1:0-13084 GCA_964653415.1 uncultured Erysipelothrix sp.
GCACTTGACCATGCAATAACATTACCTTTTTCATCCGAAATTGTAACGATTGTGTTGTTAAAAGTCGAATGGATATGAGCAACTCCACGAGCAATATTTTTACGTGCTTTACGTTTGCGGGTTGTTCTTTTACCTTTTGTCATTTCGCTTTATCCTCCTAGTTAGTTTTATTTTTGTTTATTTGCTACTGTACGGCGTGGTCCTTTACGTGTACGTGCATTTGTTTTTGTACGTTGTCCACGAACTGGTAATCCACGACGGTGACGGATTCCGCGGTAGCTTCCGATTTCCATTAAACGTTTGATGTTTAAGTTTGTTTCACGACGTAGATCACCTTCTGTTTGAATAAGGTCTACTTCGCGTCTAATTGCGTTTAATTGATCTTCTGTTAGATCAACAACACGGATGTTTTCGTCTACTTCAGCTGCTGCTAACACTTTTTGAGCAGTTGTTAGACCAATTCCATAAATATAAGTTAGTGATATTACAACACGCTTGTTACGTGGAATATCAATACCTGCTATACGAGCCATGTGTGACTTCCTCCTGTTTTAATTATTTATGTCTAAATACTATACGCCCACGTGATAAATCATATGGCGATAACTCAACAGTCACTCGGTCTCCCGGTAAAATGCGAATGTAGTGCATACGGATTTTACCAGATACGTGAGCAATGATTTCATGACCATTCTCGAGTTCTACCTTGAACTGTGCACTGGGTAATGTGTCGACAACGACACCCCCAATTTCAATAACATCTTCTTTACTCATTAATGTTTATACGCCTCCTGTGTTCTTGTTAAAATTTCATAGCCATCATCGGTAACTAAAACGGTATGTTCGAAGTGAGCTGTAATTTGTCTATCTAAAGATTTTACAGTCCATTCATCGTCCATTGTTTCAGTAAGATGTGTCCCCAGTTGAACCATAGGTTCCACTGCAATTGTCATATTGCGTCTTAAAAGTGTCCCTTTACCCATTATACCATAGTTTGGTACAGAGGGATCTTCATGCATCTCACTTCCTATGCCATGCCCCGTATATTCAATCGGAACACCAAAACCATAGGGTTTAACATAATTGTTGATTGCACTACCCACATCACCAATGCGGTTGCCAGCTTTAACTTGTTCAAGTCCGGCAAATAGGGATGCTTCAGTAACTTCTAGAAGTTGCTTGGCTTCTTCACTAATCTCTCCAACTGGATATGTCCAGGCGCTATCGCCATGATACCCTTTATAGTTGGCACCAATGTCAATTGCGATAATGTCTCCCTCTTTTAGAATGACATCTGAGCTGGGAATACCATGCACAAGAACATCATTGACTGATGCACAAATTGAAGCAGGAAAACCATTATAACCAAGAAATGATGGTGTTGCTCCTTGACTTATTATAAAGCGATGAACAACTTCATCTAGATATTTAGTTGACACACCCGGCTTAATTTCTTTTTTAACTGCTTCATGAGCTAAAAATACTATTTCTCCGGCTTTACGCATCAATGCAATTTCTCTATTAGACTTGGTTGTAATCATTAAACTGCCTCCAAAAATTTTTCAATAGCTGTCCATACTTCTTCAATAGCTTGATCAGCTTCAATATCAGTAACCAAACCTTGCTCACGATAGAAATCGATGACGGCTTCAGTTTGATTTAAATATTCATCATAACGAACTTTCAGTTTTTCTTCTGTGTCGTCACTACGTTGATATAGTTTTCCACCACAGATATCACAAACTCCTTCAACTTTTGGTTTGTTGGAATCAATGTGATAAATAGCACCACAATCTTCGCAGAGTCTTCTGCCTGTAATGCGGTTTACTAAGACATCGTAGTCAATTTTTAGGTTAATGACATAATCTAATGGCTTGTCAATTTGATAAGCAATTTCATTAAATGCATTTGCTTGTTCAATATTGCGTGGGTATCCATCTAATAGATATCCATTGGCTGTATCATCCATCATGATTCTTTCTTTAACCATTCTGTTGGTTACATCATCAGGAACTAACTTTCCAGCATCAATGTAACTCTTAGCTTCAACACCTACTGGTGTTTGTTTCGAGATTGCTTCTCGAAACATATCACCAGTAGATATATGGGCTATTTTGTATTTGTTCGCTATTTTCTCCGACATTGTTCCCTTACCGCTACCGGCAGGTCCCATAATCAATAAATTCATTTATGTCTCCTTTTAGCGATTGAATAATCCTGAGTAATCTCTCTTAGTTATACGTGCTTGTAGCTCTTTTACTGTCTCTAGTGCAACACCAACAACAATAATTGCCCCTGTTCCAGAAGCTGCTGCTTGAGGAATAATATTGTTAGTCAATAAGGGTAATACTGGCGGAAGTACTGCAATGAAGGTCAAGAATAAAGCTCCAAGTACTGTAATTCTATTTAAGATATCTGAAATAAACTTTCGTGTATCTTTACCTGGTCTCACACCAGGAATATATGAGTTGTTTTTGCCGAAATCTTCTGCTAGTTTCTCTGGATCCACTGTTAAGTGCGTATAGAAGAATGTAAACAGAACGATTAAGACTGCATAAAATACTATCCCTACGGGATGTGTTAATACCATATATTTTGATAAGAACTTTGAAATCCCTCCAAAGTATTTGTAATATTTCCAGCTAGTACTGATATAACTCAGTGCAATAATTGGTGCTTGAATGATGGCTCCTGCAAAAATAACAGGGATCACACTAGCAGAGTTAATTTTAAGTGGTAAGTGATTCATGTTGCGCCCACGAGGTGCTCCTGAACTTGATGTATATTGAATTGTAATTTTACGAACTGCTTGGCTCATATAAATAACAAGAACAACAATCGCAAGATTCATTAGAACAAAGAGTGCAAACGAAGTAATTCCTTTAGCTGATAAGCCTGTTGCTGTGATCAAAGACTTATATACAGCACTATAGGTTGATGGCATTGAGGATACAATCCCTGCCATAATGATCAAGGAAATACCATTACCGACACCCTTAGATGTCATTTGGTCTCCAAGCCATAGCAAGAACATGGTTCCTGCCACCATAATAGTTCCCATATAGAAGAATGAGGACCATGCTGTATCAATAAGAACATCACTATAAACATTCATTAGTGTGATGGCTTGAACATAACCCAAGACTACTGCAAGGTAGCGTGTGATTTTGTCCATTTGAAGTTGACCTTGTTTACCTGATTTCGCTAACTCACTCAAATATGGAATGATATCCATACTGAGAAGTTGAATGATAATCGAAGCTGTAATATAAGGACCCACTCCAAGCGAAAATACTGAGAAAGACTGTAATTGTCCACCGCCCAGTATGCTCATCATCTCTAATAATGAATTGGATGTCATTTGACTACCAAGCTTGACTTGATCCACATTAGGAACAGGAATAACTGTTCCTAATCGATAGATCAATAGCATCGCTAAAGTGAAAATAATACGCTTTCTGATTTCTTTATTTTTAAACAGATCAGTAACGAAACGAATCATTTTAGATCACCTCTGCTTTTCCACCCAATTTTTCAATAGCTTCTACAGCTGATTTCGAAAATGCATTTGCATGTACTGTAAGTTTTTTCTCAAGTGTTCCATTACCTAAAATTTTAACACCGTCTTTAACGTTACGTACCATTCTTGTTGCAATTAGAACATCTAATGTAACTTCTGTACCTTCTTCAAATTTGTTTAAATCTGAAAGGTTTACAACTGCATAATTAATACGATTAATATTGTTGAATCCACGTTTTGGAATTCTCTTGAATAAAGGTGTTTGTCCACCCTCAAAGCCTAATGGAGTACTTCCACCACTACGAGCTAATTGCCCTTTGTGACCTCTACCAGATGTTTTTCCATGGCCTGAACCGTGACCACGACCGACACGTTTACGGTCGCGACGAGCACCTTCATTGAATTTTAAAGAATGTAATTTCATCAAAGGCCTCCTTAACTACGTACTTCTGGAACAGTTAATTCACGAAGTTCTGCAACTTCTTCAACTGTTGTTAGGTTTTCAAGTGCATTGAATGTAGCACGAACCATATTGATTGGTGTACGTGAACCGATACATTTTGTTAGAACATCTGAGATTCCAGCAAGTTCCATAACATCACGAATCGCTGCTCCAGCGATAACTCCAGTACCCTCTGAAGCAGGACGTAAGAATACTTCCCCTGCACCAAATTCACCGATGATTTCGTGTGGAATTGTTCCATTAATTAATTTAACATTGAGTAGATTGCCTTTTGCATTTTCTACTGCTTTACGAATTGCATCTGGAACTTCATTTGCTTTTCCTGTTCCAAATCCAACGCGTCCTTTTTTGTCACCAACAACTACTAGAGCGGCGAAACGGAATCTACGTCCACCTTTAACTACTTTAGTAACACGATTGATGACAACAACACGTTCTTCAAATTCTTGATCGCGTTGATTTCTTCTTGGTCTACGACTCATCTTGTTCCTCCTAGAACTCTAGTCCAGCTTCGCGAGCTGCATCTGCTAGTGCTTTAACACGGCCATGGTATAAGTATCCACCACGGTCGAATACGATTGTTTTGATATCTTTGTCTAATGCAAGTTTAGCAATTTCAGTACCAACTTTAACTGCTGCTTCAACATTTCCACCATTTTCTAGTTTCAATACAAGTGAGCTTGTGGATACGATTGTGTGTCCTGCATTATCATCAATAATTTGTGCGTAAATTTGTCCATTTGAACGGTATACACTAAGGCGTGGGCGCTCAGGTGTACCAGAAACGTTTTTACGAACACGAATATGACGACGGATACGTTGTTTATCTCTTGATAATTTCTTTGCCATAACGATAGTTCTCCTTTTCTATTACTTCTTAGCTGCCGCTGTTTTACCTTCTTTACGTGCAATATGTTCGCCTTTGTACTTGATACCTTTTCCAAGATATGGTTCTGGCTTACGTGTCGCACGTACGTTCGCTGCAAATTCACCGACTTGTTGGTTATCTGCACCAGTGATTTTGATTGCTGTTGCACTTGGGACTTCTACTGTAAGTCCTTCTGAAACTTCAAACTCAATTGGGTGTGAATATCCAACATTTAATACAAGTTTAGTTCCTGAAACAGATGCGCGATAACCAATCCCTACTAATTCTAGTTCTTTGGTGAAACCTTCTGTTACTCCAACAATCATGTTGTTGATAAGTGAACGTGTTGTTCCGTGAATTTGTTTCATTTCTTTTTCATCATTCGGGCGTTTTACAGTTACTATACCACTGTCTACTTCAATGATCATCTCTGGTCTGAACTGACGTGATAAAGTACCTTTAGGTCCTTTAACAGTCACCTCATTACCAGCGGTTACATCAAACTCAACACCTGCCGGAATGGTAATCGTTTTATTTCCGATACGTGACATTTATGTGCTCCTCCTTACCAGACATAAGCAAGGATTTCGCCACCAATGTGTTTTTGACGTGCTTGCTTGTCTGTTACTAACCCTTCTGAGGTTGAGATAATTGCAATTCCAAGTCCGTTAAGAACACGTGGAATCTCATTTACTTTTGCGTATACACGCATTCCAGGTTTTGAAATTCTTCTAAGGCCTGTAATTACTTTTTGATTGTTTGTGCCGTACTTTAATGTTAAAGTAATAGATTTTTCAATCCCTTCGCCACTCACATGATAATCACGGATGAACCCTTCTTCTTTCAAGATTCTGGAAATTTCAATTTTTTCTTTACTTGCTGGGATTGACACAACATCATGTTTTGCACCAAGTGCATTACGAACACGTGTTAGATAATCCGCTACTGGATCTGTTGTAATCATTTGAAAAGTTCCTCCTTATTACCAACTTGCCTTACGTACACCCGGAATTAGGCCTTTATGAGCCATTTCACGGAAACGTACACGAGACATTTTATATTTTCTGATATATCCTCTAGGTCTACCATCTACAGCGTCACGGTTACGTAAACGAGTAGGTGATGCATCACGAGGAAGTTTTTGTAATCCTTCATAGTCGCCTGCTGCTTTTAAAGCTGCACGCTTATCTGCATAACGAGCTACAACTACTTGACGTTGTTTCTCACGAGCAATTTTTGATTTTTTAGCCATTTGCTTGTCCCTCCTTCTTGAATGGGAATCCCATTGCAGTAAGTAGAGCCAATCCTTCTTGGTCTGAGTTAGCTGAAGTAACAATACTGATGTCCATTCCGCGAACTTTGTTTACTTTATCGTAATCGATTTCTGGGAAAATTAATTGTTCCTTAACACCTAATGTGTAGTTTCCACGACCATCAAATGATCCTGGGTTAACACCTCTAAAGTCACGAACACGTGGTAAAGCAATACGAATTAATTTCTCTAGGAAATCATACATTTTTTCGCCACGTAATGTAACTTTAGCACCAATTGCCATTCCTTCACGAAGTTTGAAGTTCGCTACGGATTTTTTAGCATGCATAATTACTGGTTTTTGACCTGTTATTAAAGCAAGTTCAGCTGCTGCTTCTTCAAGAAAGCGTGCGTTGCTGATAGCTTCACCCACACCCATGTTGATAACAATTTTTTCAACTTTAGGTGCTTGCATTACTGAAGTATAGTCAAATTGCTTAACTAAACTTGGAATTACTTCTTTGTTATATTTTTCTTTTAAGTTCATTTTCTATACCTCCTTATTTCACTTCTGCGCCTGATTTAACATAGACACGGACTTTTTCACCTTTTTTGTTTGTACTCATACGAATACGGGAAGGTGCTTTTGCTTTTGCATCATAATGTAAAGCATTTGAAGCATTGATTGGTGCTTCAATTTCAAAGATTCCACCATCTGGATTACTTGGATCTGGTTTACGGTGTTTTTTAACAATGTTTACACCTTCAACAAGAATCTTGTTTTGTTTTGGGAAAACTTGAATGACATCGCCAATGGTTCCTTTGTAATGTCCAGTAATAATCTGTACTTTATCTCCACGTTTGAATTTCATGTAAGCCTCCTATAACACTTCTGGTGCCAATGACACGATACGCATGAAGTTCTTTTCACGAAGTTCACGTGCAACTGGTCCAAAGATACGTGTACCGCGAGGTGCAACTGCATCATCTTTTAGAATAACTGCTGCATTATCATCAAACTTAATGTATGATCCATTCTCGCGTCTAATTCCGTACTTAGTACGTACAATAACTGCTTTAACAACATCGCCTTTTTTAACTGTTCCACCTGGAATTGCTTCTTTAACAGTAGCAACAACAATATCACCAATGTTTGATGTACGACGGTGGCTTCCTCCTAGTAAACGAATTACTAAGATTTCTTTAGCTCCGGTGTTGTCAGCGACTTTTAGTCTAGTTTCATTTGAAATCATTTTCTAACAACCTCCTATTAAACGATTACAGCTTTTTGAATTAAACGAGTTACACGGAAGCGTTTTGAAGCTGATAATGGACGTGTTTCCATAATTTCTACAATATCGCCTACGCCGATTTCGTTATTTTCATCATGTGCTTTATATTTTTTAGAGTAACCAACACGTTTGCCATATAGAGCATGACGTCTTGATGTACTTACTTCAACAACTACCGTTTTATCCATTGCATCCGATACAACAGTTCCACGGTATACTTTACGCTTATTTCTTTCCATCGCGTTGTGACCTCCTAGTTTTCATCACTAAGCGTACGCTCAGTGATTACTGTTTTAATCCTTGCAATAGTTTTGCGGATTTCTCTTAGACGAGCAGGATTCTCTAATTGACCCACTGCTTGTTGGAAACGAAGATCAAATAGTTCTTCTTTCAATGCATCAATCTCAACGAGCAATGCAGCGTTATCTAATTCACGAATTTCATTGACTGTCATACTCGCTCCTCCTCACCTTTACGAACAAATCGAGTTTTTACAGCTAGTTTGTTAGATGCAAGACGGAATGCTTCACGTGCTACATCTTCACTTACTCCACCGATTTCAAACATTACACGACCTGGTTTTACAACTGCTACCCATCCTTCTGGAGATCCTTTACCAGATCCCATACGAACTTCTAGAGGTTTCTTTGTAATTGCCAAGTGTGGGAAAATTTTAATCCAAACTTTACCGCCACGTTTCATATAACGAGTCATCGCAATACGAGCTGCTTCAATTTGACGGTTTGAGATATAGTTACCTGTTTCAGCAACTAATCCATACTCACCAAATGTCACTTCACGTCCTTGATTAGAACGACCTTCATATGATAAACGGTGAGGTTTTCTATATTTAGTACGTTTAGGCATTAACATAATTAGTTACCTCCTTGTTTAGCATCTTTCGCAGGAGCAGCTTCTTGTCCACTTGGACGACGACGTCTTTGAGGACGACGGCTACCACCACGACGGGTTCCTTTTGGTGCTTCTGGTTCTTGAACCATTTGTCCTGGAAGAACTTCTCCACGACAGATCCATACTTTAACACCAAGTAAACCGTATGTTGTCATTGCTTCATAGTGTGCATAATCGATATCTGAACGAAGAGTATGTAGTGGAACTACCCCTTCTGAATAACCTTCTGTACGAGCCATATCTGCACCACCTAAGCGACCAGATACTTGAGTTTTAATTCCTTTAGCTCCTGCACGCATTGTATTTTGAATGGTACGTTTTTGTGCAGTTCTAAATGATGCACGTTGCTCTAATTGCTCAGCAATATTACGTGCAACTAAGTTAGCATCTAAATCAGGGTTAGCTACTTCAACAACTTGAATGTTGATTGTATTTCCTTCTGAAATTTTTCCTAGAGCTTTCTTTGTTTTTTCAACGTTTGCGCCATTCACTCCGATAACAACACCTGGACGGGCTGTACGGATAATAACGTCAACACGGTTTTTGAATCTTTCGATTTCAACACGTGAAACGTATGCATCTTTTAAGTTGGTGAAAATGTAGTTACGGATTAGGTAATCTTCATGTAGAAGATTTCCGAAATCTTTTTCTGCATACCAACGTGATTCCCAATCACGAATCACACCTACGCGTAAACCGATTGGATTAACTTTTTGTCCCATATGTCATATCCTCCTAAACGCGCTCTTTAACCACAACTGTAATGTGGCTTGTACGCTTCATGATTGGCGATGCCGCACCTTGTGCTCTTGGGCGGAAACGCTTCATTGTGATTCCATCGTCAGCATAGCATTCTGAGATATATAGATTCTCTTCCTCTAGCTGGTGATTGTTAGTTGCATTTGCAACTGCTGATTTTAATACTTTTTCAACAATTCTTGCTGCTTTATTAGGTGTAAACTTTAAGAATGCTGCCGCATGATCTACATCAAGACCACGGATTTCGTCTAGAACTAATCTCGCTTTACGAGGTGTAATTCTAACGGTTTTCGCTACTGCTTTAACTTCCATTAACGACGACCTGCTTTCTTATCTGCTACGTGACCTTGATATTTACGTGTAGGGACAAATTCACCTAATTTATGTCCTACCATATCTTCAGTTACGAATACTGGAACGTGTTCTCTACCATTGTGTACCGCGAACGTATGTTCTACGAAATCAGGGAAAATGGTTGAACGACGTGACCAAGTTTTAATTACTTCTTTTTTATTTGCTGCATTTAATTTTTCGACCTTCGCCATTAAATGGTGATCGCAAAATGGTCCTTTTTTCAAACTACGAGCCATAATATATTCCTTCCTTTCGCTTATTTCTTACTGTCGTTACGACGGCGTACGATTAATTTGCTTGATTGCTTCTTAGTGCGACGTGTTTTAACACCAAGAGCTTTTTTACCCCAAGGTGTAACAGGTGCGATACGTCCAATTCCTGTACGTCCTTCACCACCACCGTGTGGGTGATCAACTGGGTTCATTGCAAGTCCACGAACGGTTGGTTTAACACCTTTCCAACGTGTACGTCCAGCTTTACCGATTGTTACTAAACCATGGTCAGCATTTCCAACTTCACCAATTGTTGCACGACATGTTCCTAATACTTTACGAACTTCGCCGCTTGTTAAACGAATGGTTACATAGTTTTCTTCATGTCCTAATAGTTGTGCTGAAGCTCCAGCTGAACGAACCATTTGGCCACCTTTTCCAGGTTTCAATTCAATATTATGAATTGTTGTACCTTCAGGGATTAAGGATAATTTTTTAGCATTACCCACTTTGATATCTGCATCATCACCTGAATAGATAACATCACCTACGTTTAATCCACGTGGTGCAAGAATATAACGTTTTTCACCATCAGCATAATGTAATAACATAATGTTTGCTGATCGGTTTGGATCATATTCCACTGTAGCTACTTTAGCTGGAATACCATCTTTGTCTCTTTTGAAGTCAATGATACGGTATTTACGTTTGTGTCCGCCACCCATATGACGTGTTGTAATACGTCCTGTGTTGTTACGGCCACCTGATTTATCCAACGATACTAATAAGGAACGTTCTGGAGTTGTTGTTGTGATCTCACTATAAGTAAGAGCAGTCATGTTTCGACGTCCTGGAGTCGTTGGCTTATATTTCTTAATTGCCATTTAATAAATCCTCCCTACGCAAGTTATCGGGAAATAGCGTAATTCTTCCCATAAATTTTACTATTAAATAATGTCGATGTTTGAGCCTTCTGCTAACTTAACGATCGCTTTTTTAACATGTTTTGTTTTTCCTTCGTATTTACCCATACGTTTTTTACGAGGTAATACGTTAACAACATTAACTTTTTCAACTTTCACATTGAAAATTTCTTCAATTGCTAATTTGATTGCAACTTTATTTGCATGACGAGCAACTTCGAAAGTTACTTTATTGTCATCATTTTGCATTTGAATTGTTTTTTCAGTAATAATTGGTTTGAAGATAATATCTCTAGGGTTTTGTTTCATTATGCAAATACCTCCCCAGCAACTTGAGCTGCTTTTTCAGTAAATACAATTTTTCCAGAATTCATAATGTCATAAACATTTAAGCTTTCAACATGGAGAACTTGTGTTCCTGGGATGTTACGCATTGCTAAGGATGCGTTGTAAACATCTTCGTTTTTATCAACAACAAATAGAACTTTTCTTGAGATTTCTAAAGCTTCTAGAACTTTCTTGAAATCTTTTGTTTTTACTGATTCAAAATCTAAATTGTTTAACACTAACATTTCACTGTCGATGACTTTTTGTGATAATGCTGAGTTTAATGCAAGTCTTCTAACTTTACGGTTCATCTTAACACTGTATGAACGTGGAGTCGGTCCGAAAACTACGCCACCGCCTACCCAAATAGGTGAACGGTTTGAACCTGCACGTGCACGACCAGTTCCTTTTTGACGCCATGGCTTGCGGCCACCACCTCTTACTGCTGAACGGTTTTTGACGGCATGATTACCAGTATGAAGCGCTGCACGTTGTGCAACTACTGCATCAAATAATGCTTGTGTATTGGGCTCAATACCAAATACTGCTTCATTTAAATCTAATGTATGAAGATTCTTTCCTTCATGATTGAGTACGTCAATTTTAGGCATTGTCAGAATCCTCCTTACCTGAATAATCAACTAATACTACTGGATCTTTTGATTTAACACGTTTTGTTGTTGTCTTAACAATAACAAATCCACGTTTAGGTCCAGGAACATTTCCTTTAACTAACATGTAGTTGTTTTCTACATCTACTTTAATAATTTCAAGGTTACGGTTAGTGGTTGTCTTAACACCTTCATGCCCAGCCATGACGCCACCTTTTTTGATGTTCACGCTGGTAATACCACCAGTTGCAAGAGAACCAAGTCCTCTATGGAATCTTGAACCGTGTGATTTAGGTCCTAAAGATTGGTTGTTACGGCGAATAGCGCCTTGGTAACCTTTACCGCGTGAGATACCTGTTACATCAACAAGATCTCCTGCATTAAATAAATCTGCTTTAACTTCTTGTCCTACTTCAAATTCAGACATTCCGTTTCCAGTAATTTCTCGAACAAATTTCTTTGGAGCTGTATCCGCTTTAGCAGCATGAGCAATCTCAGATTTGTTCGCGCGTTGTAATTTAACATCTACAACACCTAATTGAACTGCTTCATAGTTGTCTGTTTCCATTGTGCGTTTTTGTAAAACAACATTGGGTTGTACTTCAACTACAGTTACAGGAATTAATGTTCCATCTTCTGCGAAGACTTGAGTCATTCCTAATTTGCGTCCTAATAATCCTTTCATGTTACCCTCCTACTAAAGTTTAATTTCTATATCTACACCGCTTGGTAACTCAAGACGGCTGAGCGCGTCGATTGTTTCAGGTGTTGGCCCTACGATTTCAATCAGACGTTTGTGTGTTCTTGATTCAAACTGTTCGCGTGAATCTTTGTTCACGTGTGGTGAACGAATAACTGTAACGATTTCTTTTTTCGTTGGTAGTGGCACAGGTCCTACTACTTTGTTTGCACCATAATCATTTGCAGCTTTAACAATTTTTTCAGCTGATAAATCGATTGTGCGGTGTTCGTACGCTTTCAAACGAATACGAATAACATTTTTTGCCATGGACATATCCTCCTTATCCTGCCTATTCAATAGGCCTGCTCGATGCAAATTCCCCGGCAATCCCACCATTCCATGACAACGTGTCTCGGTGTGCCGGCAACCTCGCACTTCATCGCAGTTGCTGTATTATTATACACGATTATAGATTCAATGCAAGCCTTTTTGCACATTGTTTTTAAAAATTCAATCCATGTATTTTTACCCTTTTTTAAAGCCTCATTGACACACCCAATTTCCTTATATATACTCCAAAAAAAATCATGAAATGACTACCAGGTCACCAACACTAATATAGCCCCTTTATACAGAGAAAAGAAAAAGGCCAGTATGCTAAACAGCTTACTAGCCTAAATCCTTATCTTTCAATACTATTTTACATCGATCAAGATTTTAATAATCTTCTTTTTTCTTTCTTGTAACAAAGAGTAGGAATGCTCCTAAAGCTACAGAAGCAGCACCCAGCCATTCAAAGCTTGGGCTACCAGTCTGTGGTAAGAGATTTCTATCAAATGTATTAACAATAACGTTTCCATTCACCACTTTTGCATATCCAAGAGGAACATCAACTTCATCCACAGTATA
>CAZZFJ010000039.1:0-12144 GCA_964653415.1 uncultured Erysipelothrix sp.
TTATCTGCCGTCATAGATGCCTCTATGCCTTATCTTATTTTTTCAATAAGCACAATCACTACCATCATCTCAGATGGTGCGAGCATGGACTTTCCTCTACCTAATAAGATTAGGCAGCGATTATCTTTTGTGTCAGTATATATTAGTTACTCTTGATCAAAAACTCTTGCTTCTAATTTTGCAATACGTTTTAATAAATCCACATAACTTGGTTGTGGTTCAACTTCTTCTTGAGCGCGATTAGCACTTTGTAGTTCTTGAATCACGCGTTTTTGTCTTTCAAGTGTTGTTTCATAACGTTCTAGAAGTTCTCTTTGTTCTAAAATAAGTTGTTCAAAACTATGATAATCTTCGATAACTTTATCCAAAAAAGAATCTACTTCCTGAGCGCTATAGCCATTAAAGTCAATCTTAAATTCAGTTTCAAGTATATCGTTCGATGTTAATTTTTGTTTCATGATTTCACCCCTATATCGTTCTAGAACATTATCTCAAATGTAAGGGTATGTTTCAAGTGATTTCTTGTCATCCTTAGTAAATGCGGCAAATTCAACACAATTTTATGTTTTTTCACACATTTATTGTATAATATTAAAGGTGATAACATGATACAATATCCAAGTGGTAAGAAAAGAAATATAAGCTCTACAAATAAAACGAGCACCGCTAATCGTGGGATGCGTTTAGAAGAGGATATTAACATTTCTAACACATATTATAACACTCATAATATTGCATCGGTTCATAAAAAACCAACACCGGTTCAAGTAGTGAGTGTTGACTACCCTGCACGAAACAAAGCCAAAATCACAGAAGCCTATTATAAACTGGCTTCTACAACGGATTATAACGGTGTTTTTTGTGCGAAAGCCATTGATTTTGAAGCCAAGGAAACGCGTAATAAAACAGCCTTCCCTCTTTCTTCATTACATGAGCATCAAATACAACATTTGAAATCTGTGATACACCATGGGGCAATTGCCTTTCTGATCATCCGTTTTACAACTCAAGATGAGACATATTTGGTTTATGCTAAAGATATCATAGATTACATAGAAAACAGTGAAAGAAAATCTATTCCTTATACTTGGATCAAAAAACAAGGGCATTTGATTGAATATCAATATCGAATCCCCTGCGATTATCTGAGTATCATAAAGGAACATATTTGAAGGAGAAGTTATGACAAGTAGAAATAATCGTTCAACCCAAAACGAGGAAACGAAACAGTTCACAACTGTACAAAAAAGTTCAGAGAAAAAGGATGAAACTATGAAAAGTAAGAAAAAGGGGAACCCCAATCGTAAGAAAGCTTCGAAATTAACAAATGCCTTCGCGATATTTTTGGGAACTATGGCTTCTGGTTTTGTTATTGGAGTTGTGATTGCATCATTATTCATTGTATCAACCGTTGCTAGTGCACCTAAAATTGATGCAAATACATTTGAGAAAAATAATTCAACAATCGTTTTAGATGCAGATAACAATGTTATCTATGACTTAGGCGAAAAACTTATTGAAAATGTTGAGTATGATGAAATTTCACAATCCCTAATTGATGCTTTTATTGCAATTGAAGATAGTCGATTCTTCGAACACAATGGATTTGATATCCCACGATTTGCAAACGCCCTTATTGAGAATATTATTGGTAGTTTAACCTCCTTCTCATTAAGCTTTGATGCAGGTGGCGCTTCAACCATTGATATGCAACTGATTAAGAACGTTGTATTTACCCACGAAGATACAGAAACTGGCGAATCCGTTTTACCTGAATCTAGTGGCTTAGGTGGAATAAAAAGAAAAATTAACGAAATCTATCTTTCAACAAAGATGAACTCAGATAAAGTTCTCGATAAAAAAGTAATCTTACAGAAATATATCAACTTAATTAATTTTGGAGCTGGCGGTAATACCTTAGGTGTTCAAAAAGCCTCTAAATATTACTTCGATAAATCTGCTTCTGAACTGAGTCTAATTGAATCAGCATTCTTAGCAGGAGTTGTTAATGCTCCAAATGCCTATACACCTTACAACAGTATCAACCTTGCCACCGAAAGAACTCATTCTGTTCTACGATTAATGAAGTTTCACGGATATATTACTCAAGAAGAATTAGATTTAGCATTGAGTGTTCCCCTTGAAAACTTGTTTGTCGAACAACTAAGAAATAGATCTGATGCATTTGCAAATCAGGCCTATATTGATATCGTACTGGATGAGGTCGAAGAGTTAACAGGATTAAACCCTGCAACCAACTCAATGATTATTAAAACAGCGATGAACCCTACCCTTCAAGCTGAATATGATAAAGCACAAAACCGTGAAATCGCTTATCTTAATATACAATCCGTTCATGACACAGAAATGCAATTAGCTGCTACCGTAATCGATAACCACACCGGTGAAATTATCGCAAGTTTTGGTGGATATGATTACTATGGACAAAGAATCTTCAACCGATCCTACCATGGACTTTATCAACCTGGTTCAACAGCAAAACCTTTAATTTCCTATGCTCCTGCATTTGAATACTTAGGCTATGCTACCAGTCATGTTCTAACAGATGAGCCTTATACATGGGCAGGTACGGATACTCCTTTACATAACTGGTCACGAAAATATTATGGGCAAGTTAGCATTGTACGAGCCGTAGCATCTTCCTATAATATCCCAGCTGTAAAAACATTTGATGAAGTGGAAGCGCATATTGGACTTGATCGTTATAGAGATTATGCAGAAGCAATTGGCTTTACTCGATATGCCGATAAACTGGATGAATATTACGCTAATATTGGCGAAACAAGTAAAAAAGGTCGCGATGCTTTTAACTCACAATTCTCAATTGGTGGTAGTAACTTCTACACCAATACCACTGAATTAGCCGGTGCAACAGCTGCCATTATGAATGGTGGCGATTATATCAAACCCCACACCATTCGTGAAGTAGAAATCTTAGATGGTCAAGGTGAGATAATTAAATCACCTCACAAGAAAACACCTGTTCTCTCAGAAGGAGCTGCATTTTTAACCGCTTATTTAATGAGAAGTGTTATTGATACTAACCGTGGTGGATTTGTTGAAGGCCATGTCGCAAGAAGTTATCCTGTATATGCAAAAACCGGAACTTCAAACTGGGAAAAAGGTCCTGCAAGCGAATATAATGTCCCATCTGGAAGCGGTAAAGACCGTCTACTACTCACAGCAACAGATCGTTTCAGTATTGCCAGTTGGTCTGGATTTGATTCAGATTACATTCAAAAGAAAACTGGTAAAGCCTACCACTCCGAAGCACTCAAAAGCTTTAACATCCAAGCGAGAATCAACTCCTATACATTGGATGTGCTCGCTAGATTATATGGACCCGGAGTTGCAATTAAGCAACCCTCATCAGTCACACAAATCAAACATATTTTAGGAACCTTCCCTTACCAAGAACCCATTGCTGGAATGAATCCTGATTTAGTCACAACAGGTTATGTAAAAAGCGAAAATGCTTCTTTAGCTCCTGCAACACCTCCAGAATTGGAAGCATTCCAAGGAGCCACTGTTAAAGTTTCACAAGATGCTAGCTTGGCTTATGTAGATGTTATCTTTAAAGATTACCCTGATGTTGAAAAACTAGTCAAAGCCCCAACAGAGCTTGAAACCGGTGGTAGTAGACTGTATGACCCTTCTTGGATTTTCGGACCTGTTCGCTATACATCACAAGTCTTTGTGGATGATAAACTTGTAGAAACAATCAAATCTCAAGAAAACACACAAGCAATTCGGGTCGATGTCGCTAATGGCAAGACTTTACGCGTTTGTACCTATTATAGTTTTGAGTTAAATGATGATGTTATTTCTAAGAAACAATGTGATGAGCAAAAACTTGAAGAAGGTAAAATCAAAGTTTCCTCCTTCAAGGGTGATTACTATTCAAGTGTTCAGGCTTTTGCGATTAAATATGGCATCAATTTAAACTACCAATTTACTTCTACTTCTCATAAAGTAAAAGATTTCCTTCGGGTAAATTATGTTGCTGGTCAACCTAAAAATGGTGTTGCGACCGCAACTGAGTTAAATGGAAGTTCATGGGATGCTGAGCTTGTAGACTTAGTCATTGAAAAAGGACGCTTTGGAAACTATAGCGCCGTTGAATTACGTGACTCATTATCACCTTATGCTCATATTATCATTGAAGGAAGTTCTGATAAAATTATAGATATTAAAGTAAATGGTAATAGTATCAATCAATTAAAAATGAGCGATTACTACAATAACAATAGTACTATTACTTTAATAACAGAAAGTTAACTTTAAAGCTTAGTTACATAATTTTCTATTTAACTAAAAATGAATTCACCCCTCACCTAAATATGGAGAGGGGTTTTTCTTTCTTTTCGCAGTGCAAATAAAAAGGATTCAAACGTGAATCCCTTATATATTTATTCAAAAGTTTTTACAAAATATCTTCAATAAAACGTTCTAACATCTCTTGATAGGAAAGCCCCTCTTTTTCAATCAACATAGGATACAATGACTTTTCAGTAAAACCAGGAAGGGTATTAATTTCATTGAAATAGACTTTTTCATCTGGAGTAATAAAGAAGTCAATTCGAGATAAATGATCACAATCAAGTAAATCAAATATAAAACTAGATTCTTGAACCACTCGATCCAATACTTCTTGTGAATAAGGTAAATCGAAAAGATTTTCTTGAACATCAGACAAGTATTTTTCTTCAAAATCCGCAATAACATTAAAGCGTGTTGCTTGAAGAGGCTTTGAGACAATTCTCTTTTCTTTTGTATTAAAGACGGCAACACTCAATTCATGTCCCGGTACATAATCTTCAATTAAAATCCTTGAATCAAAATCTGCTGCAAATTGAACTGCTTTGATTAAATCTTCTTTATTTTCTACATAAGAAATTCCAAAAGAAGAACCCTCACGTGATGGTTTAACTACCACTGGATATGTGATTTTATCATAATCAATGTCTGAATCATCATGCACTAACTGATAGTTAATCATCGCAATGCCTTCACGTTCACAAACTTGATGTGTAAATGCCTTATCCATACAGAGTGCAGATGATGTCAGTTTGGATCCTACAAAGGGAATATTCGCTAATTCTAAGAGTCCTTGAATACTTCCACCCTCACCTACAGGACCATGAAGCATTAAAAATGCTCCATCAATTTCTAACATGGTATGGGTCTTTTCATCATAGAGTCCTTTATTGTTTTTCGAGAACTTAAAGTAAAAACTCTGCTGTGCTGGAAAACTTTCTTGTTTAAAATTTTCAAGTGTATAATCTCCACTAACCCAAACACCATCTTTCTGAATATAAATTGGTTTTAAATGATATTTGTCTTTTGGAAAGTTTTCGAATACTGCAGCTGCAGACATAATTGAAATACTATGCTCACTATCTGTTGAGCCAAATATTAGTGCAATTGTTTTCATTTTTAGTTCTCCTTCATTAGATCTTCCAGTTTATAGTAACGTGATCCTTTAAATAAAATAAAATATTCCTTTTCAAAGTACTTTTGCAGTGCATCTTTTAAATCTTGTTTATTTTTATAGTGATGTATCCTTGCATCATCAAATTGATGAGCCGCATTTTCAAACTCTTCTCCAAGAAGCAATATCGCTTCAAAAGACTTGCTAAGCGCTGTTTCTAGGGCTTTTCTGTGGTGTTCTTCAGTACCCAGACCCAACATATACATATCAGCTAATACCGCAACCTTTGGCTTATTACTTTGATATTGAGCAAATAAATCTAAGATTGCAAGTAAGCTTTGTGGACTTGATTTATAAGCATCAAAAAGAATGGTTGCCTTTTTATACTCATATATTTCAGTACGCATGGCACTAAGAGACACTTCAAGCAGCCCTTCTCTAATAATAGTATCATCGATATCAAGCTTTTGTAAAAGAGCAATGGAGCCTCCTGCATTAGATGCTTGATGTTCTCCTAAAAGGTTTGTCGCATACATGATCCCATTTAAACTAAAACGAGTTTGAGTTTCTTCAATTAATACATTAGAAATTACATAATCATTATTGCTTTTAAAACCAAAGGAGTTTTCTTGACTTGCAAGATTTCTAAAAACTTCAAAATCACCTTGATAAAAACAGTGAGATTTTTCTTCAATAGCTTCAAAAATTGAGAATTTCTCTTTTCCTAAGACTGCATAATCATCCTCAAAGTTATCCATGTGTGCTTGATCTAGGTTGGTTAAGATAGCATACTGTGGGGAAATGAGCTTGGTCATTTCACGAATTTCACCCGGTGCATCCAATCCCATTTCAAAAATCGCGTACCGTGTTTGTGCATCACAGCGAAATAAAGTAAGGCATGATCCTATTGCGGTATTTTGATTTTCATAAGTTGCGACTGTCTTAGCTTTTTTGGATAATACTGCAAAGAGTAAATCTTTTGTTGAAGTTTTACCATTACTTCCTGTAATGGCAATCCGTTCCATATCCAGTGTTTCACGGTACAATCTTGCGAAATCAAATAGAGCCGTTAATGTATCCTCAACAATAATTTGTGCTACATCCAAATCTAACTTACGACTGACGAGTAAGGCTTTAGCCCCTAAATCAACAGCTTTTTGCGCAAATTGATGACCATCAACACGTTCTCCAATTAAACAGACAAACAGATCCCCTTCTTTAACAAAAGAAGTGTCGACATTTAGACCTTTTACTATTGCTTCTTTGCTTACTTGTGCATTCAACATTGCACCAATTTCAAAGCTACTTAATTGATTCATAACTTATGTTTCTCCTTTAATCTTTCCAGTATAACATAAGCATCTTCATGATTATGTGCCGTACTGATATATCGCCCAAAAAGTAAGAGAAGATAGTGCGCTTGAGCCCAGTCTTCTTCTTTAAATACTCTCATCAGCTTATTTTCAATTGTGAGAACAGAGTCCTTTTCATTGGCAAAACCCAAACGTTTTGCAACACGAGCAACATGGGTATCTACAGCAATTGCAGGCTTATGGAAAGCCACTGCCAACATAACATTTGCAGTCTTTCTTCCCACACCAGGTAAACGCATTAAGGACTCACGAGTATTCGGAACTTTTCCATCATACTCATCCTCGATAATTTGAGCGCTTTCTACAATAAATCTTGCTTTATTTTTATACAATCCTAAAGTCTTTAATATAGACTCTACCTCTTTAATAGATGCTTGAGCCATGCTTTTTGCATCTGGATAGCGTTTAAAAAGTTGCGGTGTAATCTTATTAACTGAAGCATCTGTTGCTTGAGCTGATAAAATAACTGCAATCAGTAATTCAAATTCATTACGATGTTCCAGCTCATTTCCTTGTTCTGGGAATTCATGATTTAAAACTTCTAGTATTTTCTCTGGACTCATTTTAAATTTTTTCCTTGCGATTATTTATGATGATTGAATTCATATAAGGGAATGTGACTTTACCATAAACTATAGCAGTCCTTAAGGCAGACACAATTTCATCCTGGGAGTACATACCTAACCATGAATTCAACTTCTCAAGTTCTAATTGCGATAAGGGACGCCCTAATTCACTTTCGAAAACAGAGAAAATATCTTCATTAACATACTCATAACGAACCCCTTCAAGAAAGAGATTATCAATTTTAAATTCAAAGCCTTTTTGACCTGGAATAATTTCTAAAATATTTTTCATACTGAGTTGTTGAATCACTTCATCAACGGTTCGGGCATCAAATCCCGTACGCTTTGATAACTCATTGGGGTTAATGGCTAGTTGATGGCCATTCATATAATCAATCATTAACAGCACCACAATTTGATGGGCTGATAAATTTAATACCCCGAGATTTTCAAGAATCCAATCACGACGATTCATATACGGTTTATTCCACCACATGATTATCTCCTCCAAATTCAAATACCATTTCTAAACTCTCTAAATCTAAAAACACAATAGTGTTCTTTTTTTCTAAGCTAAATACAATTTGATTGTTGAAAACCCCATATGACACTTGTTTTGGTGAAAATCCCAAACGTTCTGCCACAGGATAGGCTGTTTCTAATGAAACATAGGGTGAAAACCCTTGATCTTCAAAATCTTGATCAAAGTAATAAAGCTTTGTTTTATCACTGACGATATAATATATTGAGCTTAGGCTAAAACGATTTTCAAAGTGAGCATTCTCTAGCTTTTCAGCTTCTATAAAACTTTGAGCGAAAAGGGCATCTTCATGCTCCATAGCACGCTTTGGACCTGCTATAAATACAGCATGAAATGTCAAAAGCAAAATGAGTATTACAATAAGTAATGCAATATCAATACCAATTTCTTTAAGTTTACTTTTCATGCTATCCCCTTATCTAATGGATATCTCCTACATTTTTAAGTAGGATATCAACAGATCCATCACTGTTGTGTTTAACTTCTAACATGTCTTCTAATTTTAGTGAATCTAAAGGTAAGACCAGTTCAATACCTGATTCTGTTTTAATGCGATGTTTTTTTCGTGCACTTAGCTTCGCTACTTCCTTCGAAGGAATTAAAGAGCTCATTTTTGACTCTTGAATCGTTTCATCAATGAATAAACGTTCCTCGGAATCCAAATCACTAAAGACTGTCTCAATAATACGAATAGGTTCAACTTCTTCAAACAATTCACTACTATCTAAAATGAGTTGTTTGGATTTAATTGCATTTTGCGTGATATCTTCCTCACGTTTTTCAGAAACATAATCTACCATCGCATCCAAAATCTCTAGATTTTTCTTTGTATTGGGAATTGTTTCAAAATCCAACATCGACTCCAACAACTCTTGAGTATGTGCTGTATGACGTACCTTGAGCTCTTGGGTGATTGTGTCATATACGAAGGCAGTTTTAACACTTGCAAGTGAATCATTCATAATGCTAGAGTTATATTCAATATTGTTTTCTTCTGCTTCTGCGGTTCTTAAAAATCCGGGCTTACTACTTATTTCAAACATTGTAAAATATGAGCTTTTTTCATCCATCACCAAGGCAAAAATTAAATTTAATGCTGTTTCTTTGGTATTGGCTTCATAGTTATCAAACCACTCTTGTGCAAGGCGGGTCGCAGAATCCATAAACTGAAAATCTGTTTCCTTCAGCAAACTATTATCACTGAGTATGCCATCAAAACTTGCACTACTTTTTAGAATGCCTTGGGTAAATTTGAGAACCAATTGATCCAGTTCAACATTTTGGTTCAAATTAATTTGTCTTTTACTTAGGACCACAGTATCCAAATTATTATCAACGGAGTGGACCACTACTTTTACTACTTGCATTCTCTCATTCCTATCTCTTCATGCTCTAATATGATACCATAATCTCTTGCTTATTAGAATGAAAAACGCGAGAATTAATCATCGCGTTTTAGTTCATTTTTATTTTTTGATTAAACTTGGTTCCCATACTGGGTTGGGTTCAATGTCTAGCAAATCAGCAACAGTCGCTGCGACATTTGCAAGCCCAAATCCAGCTTCTGTTTTTAACTCCACATCTTTTCCATATACAATAAATGGTACTGGATTGAGTGAGTGTGAGGTTTTGATTTGACCCTTCTTATCATACATCTCATCCGCATTACCATGATCTGCCAGCACGATTAATGTTGCATCATTTCGATCAATTGCAGGTAATAAACGATGGAGTGCTAAATCCACTGCTTCAACAGAAGTTACGACAGATTGAATCAATCCTGTATGTCCCACCATATCTCCATTTGGATAGTTAATACGAATAAAGTCGTATTCTTGTGAATCTAAAGCCTCAATAACTTTATCAGTAATTTGTGCTGATTTCATCCAAGGACGTTGATCAAAAGTCACATCATCCCCTTTGACTTCAACCCAAGTTTCCAGTTCAGGATTAAATTTCTCAGAACGATTTCCATTCCAGAAATAAGTCACATGACCATACTTTTGAGTTTCTGAAATAGCGTAAGTATTTAAATTATTTGCTAGTAAAGTTTCTGTCATGGTATTTGAAATATGAGGTGGTTCCACTAAGAAATGTTCTGGAATTTTTAAATCTCCATCATATTGCAACATACCAGCATATTTCACATTAGGAATATGACCACGATCAAAATGATCAAAGTCGTCGCCCGCTGTAAATGCCTTTGTAATCTCAAGAGCTCGATCCCCTCTGAAGTTAAAGAAGATAACAGAATCATTATCTAAAATAGGTGCAACCGCAAGACCATCTTTTGCAACAACCCATGCAGGTAAATATTGGTCAGATAAGCCTTCTTCTTCAGCACGGTAAGTTTCAATAGCTTCAGTTGCAGAAGCAAACTGTCTTGCACTACCCTTTACGTGAGTATTCCAACCACGTTCAACCATGGGCCAATCTGCATCATAACGGTCCATTGTGACCAACATTCTTCCACCGCCTGAAGCAATTAGAGCCTCAAAGGTATCATCATTAAGTTCTTTCATTAAATCTTCAACCATATTGATGTATCGTAAAGCTGATTGTTGTTCCACATCACGACCATCACTTAAAGCATGCAGAGCAACACGTTTAACTCCACGATCTTTTGCTGCTTTGATCATAGCAAGAACATGATTCACATGAGAGTGAACATTTCCATCAGACAATAAACCAATTAAGTGAAGGGTTTGTCCATCTAAATCTTCAGTTAACCAGTTCCATGTTTTAGATTTGAAAAGTGAACCATCCGCAATGGATTCATTAACTAACTTAGCGCCCTGTGAATACACTTGACCTGCACCTAATGCATTGTGACCTACTTCAGAGTTTCCCATATCTCCATCATCAGGCAAACCAACCGCAAGCCCATGTGCTTTTAATTGAATGTTGGGATAATTTTGCATCAACATATCAAGAGTCGGTGTATATGCTAAAGTAACTGCATTCCCCTCAGAAGGTTCTGCAATACCAACACCATCCATAACTACTAATACTACTGGATTTTTTTTCATAATTTCCTCCTAATCGATAGTATCATTTTACCACTAAACATCATCTTTGTGTAATATATCTCAAATGAAAGTGGTATCATTAATAAAAAACTTAGTTAAATAAAAACTAAGCTTTTAGATTTGATTCTTTCTTGCAATTATTTTATTAATTCTTTTGTTCATAC
Organism: uncultured Erysipelothrix sp.; assembly: GCA_964653415.1. Classification (GTDB taxonomy): domain Bacteria; phylum Bacillota_I; class Bacilli_A; order Erysipelotrichales; family Erysipelotrichaceae; genus Erysipelothrix. Next base: position 11,126 of record CAZZFJ010000039.1, read on the forward strand.
TATACCAATAAAAGACAAATATCAAAATCATTAAAACAAGTAGCGCACCCAAAATCATAGATAAGTACATCCAATTACTGGATGAATCATCAAAATTCACAAAACCTTGAACAATCTTACTGTCATTATCAAGATATACAATTTGATAGGCATCAAGATCCAACTCTTCATCCTCTGAAGCTAATACTAACTCATGTGTAAACCAAGATGCATCTTCATATTGCCAAGCTGAGACAGTATCAGAAAATTGAACACTTGAATCCAAAGATGCAATCTTTTCAGACAGTGGAAGACTTGTCTTTAAATAGCGATTACCATTCAATGTTTGAGGCTCCTCAATTGGAACATCAACAATAAAGTGAGGTGTACTATTTTCATCCAATGTTAAAACAAACTCTTTTACCAACTCCAACTTATCATTTGTTAAAAACCAGTGTGCTTTATTTTCTTCATCATAAGTTAAAATAAACTTTGCATTTTTATACTGATAAAAATAAGAGTTTAGCTTTTCATCTACAACATTATATGAAATGCCATACTCCTTTAAACGACTATCAATTAAACTATCTACTAATAAAGAATACTGATTTCCCTGAAAATTAAAGTTCATTTCACTTTCCACAAAACGCATAACACTTAAGTTATAACTTTGGGAAATATCACCCTTACTTGCTTTTATAACAATTTCAACTTTATCATTACCCTCATCAAGCTTATACATCTTGTCGTACTCTAACACAACATCTTCATCAACAGCTGTTATATCAAGTTTAAACGCTTCAATGTTACGAGGCAAGGTAGCAGTATACTTAAATGTATCATGCTTAGCATCCACCCTTAAAACTTCTTCACCCTTTAAACGTTCCGATTCTGAATAAAAAGTAAACTTTTCAATTAGTGGTGTTTTTAAGAGTTCTTCTCTTTCACGCTCTAAGCGAGCCTTTTTCTCAGCCTCAGTCTCTTCATTGGGATAACTAGGGTTATAACTCCCAGTATTCTCACCTGTGTTACCATCTGGC
>CAZZFJ010000040.1:0-11280 GCA_964653415.1 uncultured Erysipelothrix sp.
ATTTTAACATAAACATGCTTTGATTAAAAGCATAAGTCCCTATTCTCATTAAAAATTAATCCAAAACCCTTACTTTTAACTCCTATTCTATTTTTTGTGATAATTGGTTTTTCTATTGATAAATACAACTGCCTTTGTTATAATACTAAGGCATGGTAAATGCACCTGTGGCGGAATCGGTAGACGCGCACGCTTGAGGGGCGTGTGAAGCAATTCGTAAGAGTTCAAGTCTCTTCAGGTGCACCATAAATGAAAACACTACCCACAGTTGTGGGTTTTTTATTACTTAAATGTTAAAAGAATCAAATAGGAGTCAATATGAAGTATTTAAAACAGTTATTAATTATTATTATTTTTACAATTATAGGTTCACTTATCAGTGCCATCCTTCCCTTTAATGTTCCTGGAAGCGTGATTGGTCTGATTTTATTATATATAGCTTTAGAGTTTAAAATCATCAAACTTAATCAAATTAAAGAAACTGGAAATTGGCTAAAAAATAACATGGCTTTCCTATTTGTTCCCCTAAGTGTGGGGCTAATGAATGATTTCAAGGTATTGCAAATGAACTTTTGGACTTTGAGTATCGTTATGATAATCTCAACAACCACCACCATGATGAGCGTCGCTTGGATTGCACAGAAAAAGGAGGCATAGTATGGAGTTATTCAGTTTAGCACTAACCATGGGTTCCTACTTGTTTTTTCAAAAGTTAAAAGATAAAACACAGTCCACATGGATCAATCCCTTACTGCTGAGTGCATTAAGCATTATCGTCATTTTATCTGTAACACAAATAAGCTATGAGAAATATAATCAAGGCGTGAGTTTTATTACTTCATTACTAGGTCCAGCCACAGTAGCACTCGCAATCCCACTTTATGAAAACAAAGCGGCCATCAGGAAGTATTCAAAAACCATCTTTACATCGATATCAGTTGGAGTCTTAGTCCATACTATTACTATTCTAGTTTTATATAAACTGTTAAATTTTGATATTCAGATGCTGGTAACTGTACTTCCAAAATCAGTGACTACTGCAATTGCGAAAGACATCGCCTTTCAAAATGGTGGTTTGGTTGAAATCACGATCGCGCTGGTCATTATTACTGGAATATATGGCGCTTTAATTGCTGATGTAGTCTTTAAGTTATTAAATATTAAATCCAGTAGCGCAAAAGGGCTTGCCCTAGGAGTCTCAGCTCATGCGGTTGGCACATCAAAGGCCGTTGAGATGGGCGAAATGGAAGCAAGCATGTCAACTATTGCTCTTATTTTGACTGGAATCTTAACAGTTGCTATAACACCTATAATTCTTAGCATCATAATATAAAAAAATGCACCGCCAGATATTGTTAATCCAATAAATGGGGTGCACCTCACTCTCTTCACAGAGAGTTTTTTTATTTAAGCATGTTATTTAAATAGATTTCAATTAAACCATCACTCACTAAATGTTCTTCATAATTAAATTCAGGCAATAAGTCTTTGAAGATTACTGTATAACCACCAGTAAGTACGCGTTCACATTGAACCCCTACTTCCTTCTCAATCATATTTGCCAATCCTTCTATCTGTGCAACAACACCATAGAGCATTCCAGATTTAATTGCATGAATTGTATTTTTCCCTAGAACTTTATCAGGTAGCTCAAGATCAACTGTTGGTAAATGTGGAATCATATCTACCATTGATTTTAAGGATGAACCAATTCCTGGCCAAATTACTCCACCCTCATAAGTTCCTTCTTTACTAGTTAAAGTCAACTTCGAAGCACTGCCAATATCCGCAACAATAACGGGTGCTTCATATTTGGCACATGCCCCAACTGCAGTACAAATCAGATCTGCACCTAAAGTTTCAGGTTGGTCAATGTTAATTTTAAACTGATTTATTGTACTACCATTGACAAGTTTTGCTTGCAAACCATAGACTTCTTCAATGGCTTTTAGCACAGCATCTTCAATACTTGGAACTACGCATGAAATGATGATATCTTGTACATCAATATCAATTTCCTTGAGTAAAGGAACTAGAAGGGTTTGGGTGTCTTTTTTAAATGTAAGAACACGATGTTCAAAAACAATATCTTTATCTGTATTATATCCAACAAATACAGTGTTTGAGTTTCCTATGTCTATTGTAAGTATCATAATATGTCTCCTTAGCAACTTTAAGAATACATTATTTATGCTTTACTTTCAATTGAATCGACATTTCTACTCAAAAGCTTGTGTCATTCCATGAATTCTCATCTGAGATTTGAATCCAATAACGGGTATTTGAACTGGAAATATCACTTCGATTTCAACATGATTTCCCAACTTCGAATGTGTAAAACTACAGTTAGTGCAAATACTTTGTTCTGCAGCATGTTTTGTCACATCTAATAGGTTTCCATCGTAATTTTCAGTTAAGTGAGTGATATAGTTGAGATATAGGTGCCCTTGATGAATTTTAGTGATTGCTGCTGCAAACTGTAACATCAGACTTACTAGAAGTGTGCCAAAAAGGAACATCAACGCATATTCTAAACTTGCCTTCATTCAACAATCTCAGTCATATTTTCCCAACTATTTGTAAGTGTATCTCGTAGAATTTCCTTGAATTCGTTTGAAAACAAGATCATTCCTGTTGCAATAATTGTCACAACTAAGACCAAACCATACTCTTCGAAAAATGCTTTCATATATTCCATCCTCCTTCCATTAAATTAGTAATCACTAGAAACATTAAGCCTAAAAAACTTAATGAAACCAACAACATTGGCAGTAAACCAAACCACGAATAGAAATTTAACCGTCGCTCAAATAAGCTTTCCCTTACTTTTATGAGCTCTTTAGCATTATCATCAATTAAGTTGCTGAGCTGTAGATTTGCATCTTGAGATCCCAAAACAGCATAACGATACAAATGATTCATGGAACGCTCAATATTCAATTCTTCATAATCACTCATAAAACTCAGATAAATATCACGATTGAGCGGATCATGTGATAATTTTTTTACAAGGATTTCCAAGTGATGCTTCATAAGATGCGGTGCAGAAGCTATGGATTTTTCTATAGCTAAAACCACTGTATGATAACTCAAAAGTACCTCCATCATTCTAAGCCAAATAGAAAATTGTAAATTCAATTCTTCCTTAAGTTTCTTTAACTCTCGATTTAATTTAAAATAAGGTTGTTTATACACTAAATAAATAAGAAGGATAAAGAATTTTTGATAATCTTTAGGAATAAACATTAAGATTGCAAGCATTAGTAAAAGTTCAATTTTACGTCTTTTTAACACTTTGGTCATATCTACATTCAAAATAAAACATTTTTTCTTTAAGTCCTTTTCCTTAAAGAAATTAAGCAATGGTTTGCCATAGAATACAATAAGGATGAAAATAATGAGAATCATAGAGCCTCCTGTGATAAAAACCATGATTGACATAATCTTTGACTTAAATATACAAGTGCTGTGATATTGGCTGCTAGAAAAGTAAACATGAGTTTTTGATAGGCCATCGAATCTTTCATGTTTATTGATTGCATCATCATGTTCTGAGCAAAATATGAAATTAGCAAACCAATTCCAAAGAGGATTAACATCCGATTTCTAAGTTTCATCTCTTCTTTTTGAAAAGACTTCGTCTGGAAGATCCACTGTTCAATATCATACTCAAGTCGAGAGAGTTGTGCTCCACTATAACTATGACCAATATTTTCACTTGACTCCAATATTTCAACTAATGACTTTAGAAGATAATGTGAACTGATCTCTGACATCGCTTTTTTTAAACCTTTTCCTGACTCAAATATTTCAATTGCCTTTTGACACTTCTTTTCAAAGACTCCCTCAAATCCTATTTTCGCATCAATGAGGGTTGGACTAATTTTTTGATGAGAACGATAATAAACGCATATCCGTAACATATATTGACTTACATCTTCAAAGGCATGTTTTTCTTTTATTTGGATTAAAGTATAACGAATCAACAGCAAAACTGAAGTAATAACCCACCCAAATAAATAAAACATGTATTTTTTCTGTAAATGGAAAACAGTGGATAAGATAGAAATTAAGAAGATAGCACCTCCAACAATCAGGACACTTTGCAGAAAAAGCTGACGATCAATTGACTTTCTAAATCTAATAACTCGAACTATTTCAAGGACATCACTTAAAATAATCAATAAGAATACTATGAATACTATCATGTATCAATCTCCTTAATCTCTGTTATATTTTTGAAATGATAAATGAGTTTGACTTCATTATCCTTAAAAGAAACAATCTCTCGGATATAACGATGTACTCCTTTGTCATGAATCAAGTGTTCAATATGAATCCCAATATCAATAGCATCATACAGTTGCTTTAAAAATGATTCGCTCGATTTATCAACATTACTCATCATATATAACATGCGTTTTGGAATATCATAAGCAGTACGAGCATGAATGGTACTAAGTAGATGAGTTCCCGTGGAGATGGACTTTAATAGGTCCTCCACTTCTTGACCTCTAACTTCACTGACTAATAACCAATTGGGCCGTTGTCGCATGGATGCCTTAATCGCCATATCATAAGTAAAACTAGCAGAAACTTTAATACTCACAGAATCTCTATCCGGATGTATTTTGTCATAATGAAGTTCACGCGAATCTTCTATTGATATAACCCGACTCTTTGGATCAATATATTGAGTTAAAAATTTTATCAATTCGGTTTTTCCAGCACCTGGTAATCCGCTGACCATGATATTTTTCTGATCTTGAACAGCTTGCTTGAGATATTTTAAGGCAGAGGCTGACATATAGTTTTCTCTTAGGATTTTTTGTTCACTCAAACGCATGATGGTGGGTGTCTTCCTTAAAGAAATACTGAGCCTTCCAGAAACAGAAGGATGCAGTATACTAACCCGTAAATCATCAAAATCCGCTTCTAAGATTGGGGATTGCAAATTAAAGTGTTCATTCACTAGATTTGAAAACCGCAAACATGCCTGATAAACATGTTGATCACTGAGCTTCATTGGCGCCATAAAGCGTCCCTTCTCAAGATGATCAATCCATAAGTCTTGACCATTGTAATTAATATCAGTGACAGCATCATCACTTAAATAAGGCTCAAATATCGCAAAGGGAAAATTAGGATTCATGACTTAAATCTCGCGGTAGCAACACAAGTTTCCCCTCTTCATCATGTTTTAAAAGTGCGTTTATATTCTCATTATCGACTGCTAGTAAAATTACATGAGGTACTTCCCCTGCACTTACTTCAATGCCATTGCGGTTTTTCACGCCTACTACTCTAACTTTTTCTAAGATGACTCCATAGTCATCTTCTTTCTTGTTTTGAACCGCTACATCAACAAAACTACCCCTTTGAATTGATGCTCCAGCACTTCCAACAACATCTTTCTTTAATGCAAAAACCCTTTGGTTTTCATACAATAAAAGTTGTGGCGCATCAATCGCCTCACTCAGATTTTCTACATTATCTTTATGAATCACTTGGTTTTTTAAGACTGTATGTTCCATCTTGACATATTGACCGATGATATCATCCTTTGATAAAAATGCATCTTCACTAATTAAATGACGACTTGTTTTAATCGTAGTCACATCTTCTTTAGTAATTTGCTGTCTTTGACCTAACTGATGCTTAGCCACCACTACATCAACCAAATTCATACGCTTTCTCACAAGAAACTCTGTACTCAATGCAAAAATTACTACCACACTAATAACTATCCCAATTTTACGAATGATTCCCATCCAGATCCTCCTCAATTATTGTTTCTTCTAGTTCATAACTTAACCCTACATCACTGATTGCACTCACTTTGAATTGCACCATCTTAGGATGCGTTTCAAAATTTTTTAAAATGACATGATATTCAAAATTTTTCGGGCAAAGTTTAAAAAAAATATCCGTAAACTGCTCATATGCTCCACTTGAATCAAGTGCTTGATAAGAAGCCAAAATCGCACTTTGTATGGAACGTTCTAACATATATCGATAATGAATATCTAAAGCATGATCAATTTGAATCGAAAACATCGGTATCGTAAAGAATATGATTGAAAATACAAAGATACTGATAGCCATCTTATCACCTCATTAGTAATTAAGGTTTGGCAGTTAATAATCCTAAATAATTATGATATAATAACTTCATGAAAAAACTACAGATATTATTATTGAGTCTGGTTCTGCTCACAGGATGCACATTAGGAACCAAGGATAAACTACAACAATTTCAAAAATCGACTATTACAGCCGGTTTTGATACGACCATCACGATTATTGGTCTCACTGAAAATGAAAAAGAATTCGATAAATTCTTTGAGATGGCGAAAGAAAAATATCTTTATTACCATGAGCTGTATGATATATATAACAACTACCCCAATTTAAATAATCTAAAAACAATCAATGACAAGGCGGGCGTTGAAGCAGTTGAAGTAGACCGTGAAATCATTGATTTATTACTGTTATCCAAACAGTACACTGAACTTTCAGATTATTTTGATATCACTTACGGTTCAGTTTACAAAGTATGGCATGACTATCGTGAAGAAGGAATTGAGCTCAACACCCAGGGTAAGCCCGGTTTTGTGCCAACACAAAAAGAACTTGAAACCGCCGCAATAACTACTGGATGGGATAAGGTTCATATCGATGTTGATAAGAATACCGTATACCTAAGTGAAAAAGGAGTACGACTTGATGTTGGTGCTGTTGCCAAAGGCTATGCTACTGAAAAAGTTGCTCAATACTTAGAAGATGAGGGTTTGCAATATGCCATTATTTCTGGTGGTGGAAATATTCGAACCATCAATTCTAAAGGAGAAGAACCTTGGTCTGTTGGTATTGCGATGGAGGGAATGAGTATTGATGCATTTAGTTTGAGTGAATCCATGGCAATTGTTACATCTGGTGATTACCAACGTACCTATTATGCAGAAGATGGAGAGTACTACTCACACCTTACCAATCCACAAACTCTTTATCCAAAGAATAACTTTCGTTCTGTATCCATTGTTACTCGAAATTCTACATTTGCAGATATGCTTTCCACTGCTGTATATATGATGGATTATGATGAAGCATTGGAATTTATTAATGCCTATAATGAAAACAACCCAGAAGATACAATCGGTGTATTTTGGATTGTAGATGAGAATCCAACGTGGTATCGCTATGAAACTAAAGTAGATGGCAAGACCATACAATATGATTATATGATGACAGACAATCTCAAAGAGATCAGTAGAAATTTAAATCCTTAAAAAATATTATAAAAGCAAAAAGTAATCAAAAAGAGGAAGTCGAACTGGCATGGATGCTAGCTCAACTTCCTCTTTTATTTTATCGATTTTAACTTGATCCATAACCCTTCAAAAAAGTTGAATACGATATTAATTTCCCAAGTTTCTTAATCGTAGATGACACTCAATCCTCTTTTTAGAAGGTTCACTAAATTTCTAAATTTTTTCTAAAGGTTTGAACCTGATCAATAACTTTATCACACCAACTATTGAAGGACTCCTCCACTACTTTATATTGGGGATTTGCATTCATATATTCTAGATAAGCTTTAAATCCTGTTTCAAGATCGTATTCAAACTCAAAGTTTGGACTTAAAGATAGAATTTTATCAACATTAAGTATGTTAGAATATTTTTTATCACCCAAAATAGCATCCTTGAAATCATATATTTTTGATAAGGACAAGGTATCACTATCTAGATAAATTGGAAGATAGCTTCCCCCCGTTTGTTTAGCAATTTCAGCATAAATCATGTCCCAAGTTACTGGAGTTGGATTCATAATATGATATATTTGTTGATAACTGCTTGGATTTGCAATAACTGGATATAACAACTTCGCAAAATCATTTGCATGGGTAATAGGCCAAACAGATTGACCACCATCATGACTTAATATGGCTTGATGATTTTTTATCCGATCAACCACAGTCCAAGTATTATTGCCTTTGATTGCTACAGGAAATCTTGAATCACTATAAGTATGGGATGGTCTTATTATTGTGTAATTAAAGTTTTGTGAGCGCGTTAAAACGGCTTCGCACTTTGCTTTATTTTGACCGTAGTTACTGATTCTATTTCCAACTTCTGTAGATTCCATTATCTCTACATTATCTTGATGGTTCAATACAACATTAGTACTAATAAAGATATATTGCTTTGTTTTCCCTTTAAAATATGAAATATCTCGCTCTATCGACTCCGGTTCATAATTTATGAAATTAATCACCGCATCAAAAGACTCCTGTTCAAGATACTGACTCATGAGAACTCTATCGTTAATATCGACTCTCCAAAAACGATAACCTTCACTCCCCAACTTTTCAATGTGACTCCCCCGATTGATCACAGTAAGTTCTACACTTTGATCATCCATAAGAAGTTTCGCTAAAGGCAACGACAAGGTTCCAGTACCACCAATTATACACACCTTCATATTATCAACCTACTTTCTCTAAATTTAGTATACCCCAAAACTCATCTAATTATCATAAATAAAAATTAATCGTATTCTATAATAGAATTAGGCATGGTACTTGAGGAAAGACTCAAACAAGCATAAGATAAATTTAGGAGATGATATCATGAAAGAAAGATGTATTATTGTAGGTGCATCAATTGCCGGCTTAAATGTTGCAGCTACCCTCATTAAACAAGAATATCCTGGAGACATTATTCTTATCGATCGCAAAGAAACAATGCCCTATAATCCTTATCCTCTCTCAAAAGATTGGATGCAATCCAGCGAGCAAACACCCATCTATCTCAAAGAAGACAGTTTCTATGAGCAGATCGATTTACGTCTTAACACGAACGTAGAAAGTTTTGACCCGATCACAAAAACAATTCAACTCAATAACAAAGAGGTTCTTGAATACGATAAGCTTATAATCGCAACAGGATCACGACTCCGCACACTATGGGCACCTCATGAGGATGCTGAAGGTATATTTTATCTACGGAGTTTCAAGGATGCCTTAGCTATCAAAAACTATGCCAAGGATGTACAAGACATCGTATTAATTGGTGGTGGTTTTATCAGCCTAGAACTTGCTTCAAGTTTTTCACAGATGGGGAAAAACGTCACTGTTTTAAACCGTTCTGAATATCCTTTGGAAAATATATTAGGAGTTGAGCTCTCCAAATACTTCATGAAAATGCACCTTTCTCATGGTGTGAAAATTAGATGCAGTGAAGAACTTACAACATTTAACGTTGATAAATTTGGGAAAGTGAAATCAATCAACACCAACTTGAATGAAGAACTCAAAGCACAAATGGTTATCATTGCTATCGGTGTAATTCCAAATCTCTCGATCACCCACCCCAATCTAAAAACATTTGAAGGGGCTATCTTAGTCAACGAATTTAATGAAACATCCTTAAAGGATGTCTATGCATGTGGTGATATCACAAATTGGCCTTATGAAAATGAACATATTCATATTGAACACTGGGAAAATGCCTATAATCAAGGCATCTCTACTGCCAAAAATATAATCAATCCTCATTCCAATGCTTTTACCGTAAGACCTTACTTTTGGACCGACCAGTACGATCAAACATTTGAGTACCTAGGTTTCGCACCTACTTGGTACAAGACGATTGTAAGAGGCAGCCTCAGTACAAAAAAATTCACTGTGGCCTATGTTGATAAGGAAAATATTCCCTTAGCCATCCTGTTCGCAAATAAGATGGACCGACGAAAAGAAGTGACAAACTTTTTAAATAAAAAAATGCCCATAATTGAAGAAAAATTCACTGATCTCAATATAAAACTTTCCGACTTATAATTACAAAAAAACACCAAGCTCCAAGAGTTTGGTGTTTTATTTTAAGCAAGTTTCTCACGAAGTTTTCTTGAGAGTATTTCAACTAATACAACGATAATAATCAAGCCCCAAAGTAAGGATCCTGCATCACTCCCTTGCCCTTATTGGAGTCACCACACATTACATTCCAAATTGGGAACAGGTTCATAATATAAAAGACTTTAGTTTTAAAGATGTCTACACACATTTAAAAGAAGAAGTCCAACACTACAAAGATAAAGTGGACTATGTTATTGGTGTCTATCATGGAGGACTGGAGAAAGACCCTAAAACTGGAGATCCTACAGAAACACTCACAACAGAAAATCAGGGTTACCAAATGAGTACAATTGATGGTCTGGATGTTTTAATTACAGGACACCAACACCGTTCACTTGTTGAAATGCTTCATGATACCCTAGTCACTCAGTCTACATTTAAAGCAAAAGAATTTGTTAAGATTCAACTTCAAAAACAAAACTCAAGTGCCTATCTTATCCCAGTAGATTCAATTGGGGCAGATGAAGCAATCATCACTAAATTTCAAGATTTACAAAATCAAACACAGACTTGGCTAGACCAAAGCATCGGTTATATCAAAGATATGGACCTATTAGTTCACGATGAAAACCAAGCTAGAATCGTTAAACATCCCATTATTTCCTTCCTAAATCAAATTCAACTTGATAAAACAGGAGCTGATATTGCAGCCATTGCCCTTTTCAATGATGCAAAAGGATTCAACCAAAGCATAACAATTCGAGATATCGTTGCCACTTATCCCTATCCAAATACAATGGTAGTCAAAAAATGAACGGCAAAATACTCAAAGAGATGTTAGAATGGTCTGCAAAATATTTTACACTTGATAAAGATGGTAAAGTTATTGCAGATTCAAAATACGTACTTCCCAAACCAGAGCATTATAACTACGATATGTTTGATGGTATAGAGTATACAATGAAAGTCCCCAATCCCATTGGAAGTAGAATTCAAAACCTCACATTCAAAGGGAAGAGTATTCAAGATGATGATGAGTTCACAGTAGCAATGAACAATTACCGTGCTGCAGGCGGTGGGGACTATGAGATGGTTCTTAAAGCTCCCACAGTTAAAGAGATCAGTGAAGAAATGATTGATACCATGATTGACTATTTGAAAGTTCACTCACCTGTTGTAGTCAACCATCAAAATAATATTCTAGTCGTGAAATAAAATATTAAAAGATGACCCTTAAGGTCATTTTTTAATATCAAAATCCATCAGTTTTCTAAAACTGATGCCGTTATTTGTGTATACATTTTATGAAAAAGTATCTTGAAATATAGATAAATCTAAATACATAAACACTTAAAAAAGCCACTGTTGAGTGGCTTTCTATTATTTATTTTGACCTAATGCAATTCTTGCGATAGGTACGC
>CAZZFJ010000041.1:0-11102 GCA_964653415.1 uncultured Erysipelothrix sp.
AGAAAATATGATGTGATGGATACAATGTTTTATCTTTTATGCTATAGTAAAATTAACAGAGGAAGCCTATATGACACTATTACCAAGACAAAGCAAAATATTTGAAATACTCATGGAATCTCGAGATGAGTATATTTCAAGTCATCAAATATCCAATTATGTGGGGGTATCTAATAAGACAATTCAAAATGATTTGGAGTTGTTAAATTTCTTACTCCAGGATTTTTCTATTGGAATTGATTCGATTCGTGGTAAGGGCTATAAGCTCAATTACTTACCTGAAGATGAGTTGATGTTGCTGAATATCATGAATATGCTGCGAACTCAAGAAATTAAGAATGTAGATGTCTCCTTGTTTATTTGTCGTTTATTGATTGAACCTTTGTATACTACCCAACAAGAAATGATGGATATGATTTTGTGTGGTACAAGTCAATTGAAGGATATCCTTTCTAAAGCAGTACCTGAATTAAGTCGTCATAAACAAACGGTACGTTCTGTTCCTGGTTCAGGTTTTATTGTAAGTGGCGCTGAACTTGGAAGAAGGTTATGTTTTGCCTATCACTTAAAAACTATTAAAACCAACCAGAAGACATATCAAAGATTTTTAGATATGACAAAATATAAAGGGATCAGTAAAGAATCTAAAGAGTTACTGGATGAGGTTGTAGAAGACATTAAAAAAGAAGGATACTTCATAAATGTAGATAATGAAGATTTCTTACATGAGTATCTTAATTATTCCTTCAATCGTACACATCAAGATACAGCACTTTTAAGTACCATGCATGAGTTTCCTTTATTTCGTGGATTTAGTGTTAATTCTTTGGCACTGAATGACTTACTAGATAAGAACGTGATTGAGAAGCGTTACTTCAATATTGTGACTCAGTTCTTAATTAATGAGAGTACATATAATTTAAGAAACAATGATCTTGAAGCCACTCGCTTTGAAAAGAAAGCTCTAACAATGGTGGAAGATTTCTTTGAAAAAAGACCCAATTTGTATCGGGGTACTTTCAGTAATATTAAAGACTTAGTGGAAGAGATTAAGGTCACGATTATTTTGATGTTGCGAAAAAATGCTGTTGGCTTTCGCGAAACACGAATTAGTCTAACAGAAATGAGTAAAAGTGATGAGAATATAGTGGCGATTGAATTTGCTTCACTTTTAGCTTTTCAAATAGAGAATCAATTAAAAATTGAATTTTATCAAGAGGACATTATCCGCCTGGGGATGATTTTCAATATATATTTCTATAAAGACTTATGGTCTCCCTATAAAAAGATTATTTTATATTCGGATAATTCTCTAACTGCTGCTCGCTTCTTAAAAAGAGCTTTGAGTCTTCAACTGCCTTATGTAAAGATTCATGAGGCCAATAGAGAAATTCTACCAACACTAAAAATTCAAGATGAAGCAACCCTATTTGTAGTAGATGGTTATACTAAGACCCTAGACTATTCCCATGTCATTGAAGTCAGTGATTTCTCGTCCAGTGAAGAGATTGCTTTGTATGTTAAAAGTTATATGAACTCTAAGGATGAAAAGAATATGAAGTTTTTCCAACTGTTTGCGAAAGAACGTTTTTATCCGATGATGTCATTTGAAAGAAGAAATGAAGTTGTTTCCTGGATCTGTGATAAGTATGAGACTTCTCAGGAAAGAAAAAACACCATACAACTGAATGTCTACACCCGTGAAATGCGCTATGTATCTACAGTTTATGGTCGTGCAGCTTATCCCATCATCTATGTGGAAAATCTTGATGAACCCCGTCTTGAATTGATTACTTTGATGCGTCCTATGTTGTGGGGAGGACATGAGGTTGATGTTATTTTTATGACAGTCCTACCAAATTCCTATACTTCATTAAACATATTAGGGAAACCCTTTAATGATTTACGGGTCAATATTCGTCTGATACAGGATATCAAAAAAACGACGGATTTTGATACTATTATCCAATTATTAGAAACTGCAATTGAAAAAGAAGCTTAGGCTTCTTTTTTTATTTATCACATATTATCACACATACAATAAACTTCCTTTGTCAAAGGAAGTTTATTAACTTAATGTAAAGGGCATTATGAACTATGATTTAGATGAAAGGAGTTGCGACATGAAAATAGGAATTGTTGGTTTGGGTAAGATGGGATTAAATCTAGCCCTCAATATGCAGGATAACGATTTTGAAGTCATTGGCTTTGACGTGATTGCATCAGTAAGAGAAGAGGCTGAAGCAAATAACATTAAAACAGTGAACTCATTGGAAGCTTTAGTGGATTGTTTAGATGATAAAAAAATATTGTTTGTCATGGTACCCAGTGGTCCCCCCACAGTATCGACACTAAACAACATTAAAGAACTTTTATTAGATTATCCCAAGTCCATCGTCATTGATGGCGGAAACACAAATTACAAAATGTCCGTGCAACATTATGCAATGTTCAAAAAGAGCAATATTCATTTTATGGACTGTGGTACCTCAGGAGGTATGAGCGGTGCTCGAAATGGAGCGTGCCTAATGGTTGGTGGGGACAAAGAAGCATTTGATGTCGTATCCGATCTCTTAGAAAAGATCACAGTAGAGAATGGCCTGTTATTTACAGGAACACCGGGAAGTGGACATTACCTAAAAATGATCCATAACGGTATTGAGTATGGAATGATGCAAGCAATTGGAGAAGGATTTGAAATATTAGAGGCCTGTGAATTCGATTACGATTTCGTAGAAGTCTCAAGAGTGTGGAACCATGGTTCAGTCATTCGCAGTTGGCTTGTTGAATTAGCGCATGAAGCGTTTATTGAAGACCCTAAACTTAAAAACATAACAGGTGAAGTAGATGCAAGTGGTGAAGGCGAGTGGACAGTTGAATCGGCCATTGAACATAAAGTGCCGATCCCTGTAATCTCAGCATCAGTATTTGCCCGTTATCGATCAAAGCAACACGACACTTATACTGGAAAAGTAGTTGCGGCTTTGAGAAATGGCTTTGGCGGTCACAGTGTCTATAAAAAATAAGACATAGAGGAGGAAATATGGAAATTCTAGTTTGGCAATCCCTCGCGATTGCAATATGGGTTGCCTTAGTGCAATCAAGAGCATTCTTTGGACTTGCTACCTTAACCCTAAGATTTAGTCCAATGATGACAGGTTTAGTAGTTGGAGTTGTAATGGGTGATGTACCTAATGCAATGATGATTACTGCAGCAATTCAGTTATTCTACATGGGTGTATTTGCCCCAGGTGGTCAAATGCCTTCAGAACCAGCTGTTGCAGCAGCAATCGCTGTTCCTGTAGCGTTACTCAGTAACATGTCACCTGAAGAATCAGTAGCTATCGCCGTTCCAGTCGGTCTATTAGGTGGATACCTCTACCAATTCAGATTCTTCTTAAATACATTTATCGGTAAATTAACTGATAAATATGCAGCAGAAGTAAACTCAAAAGGCTTGGAAAGATCAATCATTCTTTATCCATTCCTAGTTTCATTAGCACTATACATTCCATTTATGTTTGTTACATTACAATATGGAGCACCTGTAATCGCAAGCTTTGTTGAAGCCAATGCCTCAGGTAAACTATTCCATGTCTTAACCGTAATCGGTGGTGGACTTGCAGCTATTGGGATTGCAGTATCAGTTTATGTTATTGGAAAGAAAGACTACCTTGTATTCTTCTTCCTAGCATACTTCTTGTCTGTAGCACTAAAAGATTTGGGTATCATGATGATTGTTTGGGCTATTCTTGGAGCACTTATGGCCTCCATCTTCGTCATGGTTAAAAATGAAGCAATCGACGCCTCTGGCGGCCAATAATAGGAGGTAAAATAATGACAACAAAAAGAGATGTTAGTTTAGCTCCTGAACAAATCACACAAAAAGACTTAACAAAGGCTTGGACACGTTGGCACTTAGCTAATGAGGTACCACACTCCTTTGACCGATATATTGCAGCATCGTTACTATTTGCATTGATGCCAATTCTACAAAAATTATATAAAGATAAAGACGATCTACGCGCAGCATACGAACGTCACCTACTATTCTTCAACACTCAAGCTACTTGGGGTGGTGGAACCATTACTGGTATTACCGCATCACTTGAAGAAGAACGCGCTAAAGAAATGTATGAAGGCTTAGAAATCTCAATTGATGATGACCTTATCTACAATACTAAAGCGGGACTTATGGGTGCTTTAGCTGGAATCGGTGACTCCATCGACTCAGGTACAGTACAATATATCTTTATTGCAATTGCATTGCCTTGGGCACAAGCCGGATCAGCAATGGGTGCTTTATTCCCATTCATCGGTTTTGCAACATACCAATACCTACTTGGACTATACTTCACAAGAATGGGATACCGTTTAGGACGCTCAGCAGCTACAGAAATCGTTGCTGGTAGAAGAATTCAATCAATCATTGAAGGTCTATCAATCTTAGGACTCTTCATGATGGGAATCTTAGCAGGTAACTACGTTAAAGTTAGTTCATCACTCACATGGACAATTTCTGGTAAAGAGTTCGTCTTACAAGGAATCTTAGACTCACTCATTCCAGGATTACTACCATTACTAACAGTATTTGGTCTATACTACTACTTCACCAAAAAAGGGCTCAATGTTACTAAAGCTCTTCTAGGACTCACAGGTATTCTCGCAGTACTTGCAGCAATCGGAGTATTGTAAAATGATTTACAAGAAAGCAACGCGAGTTGCTTTCTTTTATTAAAATATTAAGAAAGGGAAGGCATATATATATTATTATGCCAGGTGTAATAGAATGGGAAAAATTGTATTAGCAAGAATTGACGAAAGACTCGTTCATGGACAAGTCATGACAAACCTATCAAAAAGTGCAGGAGCCAACGCAATCTTTATTGTAGATGATGCCACTGCTAAAGATGACTTCATGAAAACAATCTTCATAAGTTCAGGCTCAAGAACAGGACTCAGTGTAAAAGTTCTAGGCGTTGATGAAACAATCAACTACTGGAATGAAAAACAATTTGAAAAATTTAATGTTATCCTACTAGTTAAAACTATCGATGTTATTGATAGACTCATTCAAGGTGGAGTCCACTTTGAATCACTCAATATCGGCGGTATCGCTAAGAAACCAGGAACAGAGTATGTTATTAAAGCAGTAGGTATCAATAAAGAACAAGCAGAAGTACTCAAAAGACTTAACGAAGAAAACAACTTAGAAATTTACTTCCAAAGCGTCCCTTCAGCACCCCGTGTTGAATTACCAGAAGCTCTTAAGATTTTCGGTCTGTGATAGTATGGCTAAAATTGCAATTGTTAACTCAAGTAGTTTCGGACAACATTTCGCAAAGCACATAACACAGTTAGAAGCCATTGGTAAGGTGGATAAATTTGTATATGAACCAGACGTCACTAGTGACGTTCTGGTTAAAGATTTGCAGGACTATGAATATATTATTTCAAGTGTTACACCAAACTTTACAAGAGAGTTTTTTGAAAACACACCCAAACTAAAAATTATTTCAAGACATGGTATCGGCTACAACAATATCGATGTTCAAGCTGCCACAGATCACAATGTGTTCATCACAAAAGTAGATGCAGAAGTAGAACAAGATGCCGTAGCAGAAAATGCTATTGCGCTTATTATGGCACTTTCACGACGCATAACAGAAGCATCCAGCGCCGCCATAAACGGCCAATGGAGTCGACGTGCTGAGTTTATGGGCTTTCAGTTAAGAGGAAAAACTGCAGGAGTCATTGGTACAGGAAACATTGGAAGTCGTGTTGCTGAAATATTCAGAGATGGTTTCAAAATGCGTGTACTAGCATACGATCCCCATCTTACCGATGAAGATAAAGCGGCCCTACCAGGTATTGAATTTGTAAGTCTTGAAGAAGTTATTTCTCAGGCAGACTTCCTATCGCTTAACGCATATTTAGATGAAGTAAGCTACCATATTATCAATGAAGAAAACATTAGTAATATGAAAAAAACACTGCTAGTTGTCAATACAGCACGTGGTGCATTGGTAGATGATCGCGCTATCTTAAAAGCAATTCAAGAAAACAAAATTGCGGGATATGCAGCCGATGTAGTTGAGAACGAACCCATCGATGAAAATCACTACCTACTTCATGATCACAGAATTATCATCACACCTCATACCTCAGCATATACATGGGAATGCTTAGAAGGCATGGGAGACAAATGTGTTGATGATGTTATAAAAACCCATGAAGGAAACATCCCAACAGGATTAATTAATACGGAGGTAACAAACTTATGATAGGCATGCTAGTTGCAGCACACGGACATTATTCAAGTGGACTCTTGGATGGTGCTAAACTCATCCTTGGTGAGCTAGAAAATATAGACTATATTGAACTCACCGAAGGAATTGACTTAGAAGAGTTCAAAGAAGACTATTATCAAAAAATTAAAGCGCTCGATAATGGCAAAGGTGTACTTGTCTTTGTAGATTTATTTGGAGCAACACCATTCAACACCGCAGGATCCTTATTAGGCCAACTTAAAGAAGATGGCATCAATATCCGCGTGATCACTGGAGTCAATCTTCCAATGGTACTTGAGGGTAATTTTAAAAGAGAAATGCACGATTCAGTGGATGAGTTATACACAGAACTTATCGCTGTTGGACATGAAAGCATTGTAGAGCTCAAGGAAGCTATGGGCCTATAATGAAAGTACTTATAACACCGCGATCTTTTGGTCAGTTCAGTCAACGACCCTTTGAAATTCTTCGCGAAAATGGAATCGAAGTTATAGAAAATCCGAAAGGACAGATACTAACTGAAGAGGAGTTGATTCCATTGGTCGAAGATATCGACGGTATTATACTAGGTGTTGATCCCATGAGTGCCAAAGTACTCAAAAATGCGAAGAAACTCAAAGTTATTTCTAAATATGGTGTTGGAGTGGACAATATCGATTTAGACTACGCAGATGAACACAACATTGCAATTGAAAGAGCCTTAGGCGCTAACTCAAATGCAGTGGCAGATTATGCATTTACTTTACTCGCCTCAGTAGCAAGACGTGTGGTTGAAATACATGAGGGATGCTTAGTAAATGATTGGTCCAAGAAAAACGCTCTAGATATTTACGGAAAAACCATCGGCATCGTTGGATTTGGTGCCATTGGACAAGGTGTAGCAAAACGCGCCAGTGGATTTGGAATGAATATTCTATATTATGACCCATTCTACGATGATGAAACCCTTGGAAAGAAATGCGACTTAGACACAATTCTAAAAGAAAGTGACTTTATCTCATTACACTTACCCCTAACCCAAGAAACACATCATCTCATTGACGCTAAAGCCATCGCTAAGATGAAACCCAATGCAATTATCATCAATACTGCCCGCGGGGGTGTCGTAGATGAAGATGCACTTTACATAGCCTTAAAACAAAGACAAATCTATGGTGCTGGACTGGATGTGTTTGAAACAGAACCCCCATCACAATCACCCCTTATCACACTTGATAATGTCATATTAGGCGCCCACAGTGCAGCTTCTACTCAAGGAGCAGTAGATAATATGGGAACCATCGCTAGCGAAAATATAATCAAACACTTAATAAAATAGGAGAGAAAAAAATAATGGACAAAATAGATATACTCAATCAACTAAAAAAAGAAAAATTAGTAGCAGTCATTCGCGCAGAATCCTTAGATCAAGGCGAAAAAATTGTCGAGGCAGTCATTGCAGGAGGTATCAACTTTATTGAAATAACCTTTACCGTCCCCAATGCAGATATCTTAATCGCAAAACTTGCTCAAAAATACCAAGACAGTAAAATTGTGATTGGGGCAGGAACATGCCTAGATTCTGAAACAGCACGTCTTGCTATTTTAAAAGGAGCACAGTTTGTAG
This sequence comes from uncultured Erysipelothrix sp., assembly GCA_964653415.1. Lineage (GTDB taxonomy): Bacteria > Bacillota_I > Bacilli_A > Erysipelotrichales > Erysipelotrichaceae > Erysipelothrix. The sequence continues at coordinate 7,897 of CAZZFJ010000041.1, forward strand.
TAAGCCCCGCTTATAATGAAGGACTTGTTCGTCTATGTAATCGTTACAGAGTCCCCGTTATGACAGGAGCCCACACCATTAATGAATTCATCACTGCAACAGAGATGGGCGTTGATGTTATCAAAGTATTCCCAGGAGATGCATATAAACCTTCTATTATTAAGAGCTTCCTAGCACCCTTACCCTACATGAACTTCATGCCTACAGGGGGTGTTTCAGTGGACAATGTCCAAGAATGGATTCAAAATGGATCCTTCGCTGTTGGAACTGGAAGTTCACTCACAAAAGGCGCCAAAACAGGCGACTATGCAGCAATAACAGAAGAAGCTAAACGATTTGTAGAAAAGGTAAAAAATGCTTAAGCAAAAGGACTTAGTTATTTTTGATCTCGATGGATGCATCGTAGACTCAGAAAGTCTTTATACAAAACTATGGGGACGCGTTTTTGAGAAAAACAACATTCCCATATCAGAACAACAAATTATAAGCTGGCGCGGTTTAGGATGGCCACTCATTCGAGAAATACTCAATACGATAACACTCGATGATGCCCTATCTGTAGATTTAAGAGCCCAAAGAGAAATCATGTTTAATCAAGCTTTAGAAAATGGGGAACTTGAACTCAAACCTTACGCCAAAGAAATCATCCAGCACATTAAATCAGAAGGACTAAAAGTAGCCATTGGAACGTCAACATTTCACAATAAAGCATCACGAATCCTAAATCACTTTAATTTGATGGATGAATTTGATACAGTTGTTTATGGGGACAGTGTAAAACACACAAAACCCCATCCCGATATATATCTTAAGGTTGTTGAAAGCTTAGGATTTGACAAAGAAAGAGTCCTCATTTTTGAAGACTCCAAAACCGGCATTAAAGCGGCCAATAATGCAGGAATTGACGTCATATATGTACCCGATGGCCCCATACTTGATTTAGAAGGAGTAGAAGTTGTTAAAACAATTAACGATTTCAGCGAGGTGATGTAATTGGACACAAAAGATCTATATACTAAATACGGACTAGTGCTTCGAAAAAGACAGACTAGTAATCAGAAAATACGTTTCTTGACAAGCCTAGAACAAGACTTTAAGGATATGGGTTTTTCTACATCAATTCGCAAAACAAAACTACATGGTAAAGAAAGTTTTAGCCTCTATGTAGGCGATGTACAAAACGCAAAAAAAGTTTTTGCGACAACATACGATACACCCATACAAACTTTTTTAAAAATGCCTTACTCACCTTTTAATGATGAGAATAAGAAAAAAAGAAATTTTATTGGACTGACACTGCCATCCCTCATAGTCTTTGTGTTAGGACTAGGGATTGTATTATACTTCATTAAGAATCACTGGAACAGCAGTCCATTTAGCCTGATGAGTATTTTAGGATATCTACTCACAATCTTAAGTATCGTACTAGCCAGAACTATTTCCAAAGGGATTGTACAACTCAATAACTTTAATACCAACACATCAAGTATCATAGAAATACTTAAATATGCACAAAAAAATAAGAAAACCGCCTATGTCTTTACAGACTATGGAACCCAAGACAATTTTGGTTACCTATGTTTAAAAGACTATTTGAAAGAAGCCACCACTCAAGACTTACATTTTGTAGACAGTATTGGTAATGGTCACAGACCCTTACTAAAGCTTAATGCTAAAGAAGTTAGAGATAATGGCCTGGCAGAAATATTTCCTAATGCACAATGCATTTCATCAGGAGAACTGATAAATGGACGTATCGTGCAAAAAGATTTAGAGGAAGACTTTAACAACAATGCCATCCTCTTATTAAACTTGTAGATCTCCCACTATTAGCATATTTCCCATGTGCTAATACCCGATCTTAAAACTTATATCCGCCTGGATATAAGATGAAAACCAGTTTGTGATACAAGCTGGTTTTTGTTTTTGAGATAGAATTTGCTATGATAGAGTTAAAGGAGAATCAAATGAAACTAAAAGGAATAATTTTTGACTTTGATGGTCTAATCTCAAGTTCTGAATACTTGCTGCATGAAGTTATAAACAACTACTTTACCCAGCACTACAACATTCAAATTGATGAGAAACTTTACTCTCAGTTTGTGGGATTACCCGATGTTATCTTTTTTAAAAGTATGAAAGATAGATACAACCTAAAGTACAATCTCCAAGAGATTGAAGACGAAATCTATCGAATCTTTAATCACAAAGAAGATGAAATCAGCTTGATGCCAGGTGTTAAAGCATTTGTAAAGCACGCAAAAAAGCACGATTTAAGATTATCCATTGCTACCTCCAACATGGAGAAAACCGTGGAAATGTTTCTAAAGAAACATCAAATAGATCATTACTTCGACTTTATCTTAGGGCAAGAATCTGTGGAAAACATTAAACCAAATCCAGAAGTCTACCTTAAAAGTGTTGACAAACATAATCAACATAGAGACTCCCTTCTTGTGCTAGAAGATTCCTATACAGGATACCAAGCTGCCAAAAATGCAGGACTGGAGGTTTTGATGGTGTTAAACAAGATTACAAAACACTTAGCACTGGATGAAGATATTAATAAGGTCTACTCTTTTGAAGAAATTGATATATTAGGAGAACTTAGATAGCACTAAGTTCTTTTTTATACTTCACGCTTTTTATATACATTATATTGATAGAGTTCAGGATGAAGATAAAGTTCGGTATAGTCAAACACCTGATCTTCTTGGGTATAAGTTGTATTACAAACCCGCAAAATAGGTTGTGTTGTGGGGATGTGTAGTTCAGAACTGATATACTCCGATGGAAAAATTGGACTCACGGTTTGAATAGAGTTATCCACTCTAAGACCCACTTGATCACCATAATCATATTTAGAAGCTTGAAGCGTTTTAATACTGAGCTCAGGATGAAGATCCACAGACATAAAGGTTCTTTCGAATAAAACGGGGGTACCATCGGCCAGACGCGTTCTTTCAATATAGTATACCTGATCATTTTCTTTCACATGTAAAATATCAGATATTGTTTTACCCGCTGTAGTAATGTTAAAAGTACGAACTAAACTGCTGGGTTTTTTACCATACTCTAACATTTCTGTGGTAAAACTTTTGACAAGGTGCGTTTTCACCATGGCTTTGTCCTTGTTTATAAAAGACCCTAATGAGTATATCAAAGAATAAGAAGGTAAAACTATGCGGATTGGAATAATTGGAACC
>CAZZFJ010000042.1:0-10461 GCA_964653415.1 uncultured Erysipelothrix sp.
GCACTGATTAGCTAAAATATGAAGCACTTTCAATTTACGATTTGGAAGTGCTTTTTATATTCTGTTGAGATTTCACAAATAAAGATTTCAAATGTTCATGAATCTTGTTGACAAAAAGAAATGCTCTTGTTATTGTATGCTTGAAAAGAGAGGCTCATAGTATTATGAGTGAAAGTGTACCTAGGGTTCCGAAACTTTGTAGTTTGTCTGGTCCAAGCGGTACGGGTCATCAATATGATGATTACACCTAAGAGATAAAAGCTCAGAGGGGTAGGTTTCGCTTAACCTACCTTTCTGGGCCTTTTTATTTTTCTAGGAGGAAACAATGAAAAAATTGTATCAAGGAAAAACTAAGGATGTGTATGAAATCGATACATATCATGTTGGCTTAAAATTCAAAGATGATGTCACTGGAAAAGATGGTGTCTTTGACCCCGGAGAAAATCAGGTGGGTCTTTCAATTACAGGTCAAGGCCTCAACAACATCACCCTCTCTACATACTTCTTCAATCTATTTGAAAAGCAGAACATTGCTACACATCTTGTAGAAGCAGATCTAGATCAGGGGTTCATGAAAGTACGAAAAGTGAACTACTTTGGAAAAGGTCTTGAAGTGATTGTTCGCTACAAAGCAGTAGGGAGTTTCCTAAAGCGTTATGCTTCAGTGGTTCAACCCATGCAAGCACTGCATGGCTATCTTGAGTTTACACTTAAAGATGATGAAAGAAATGATCCCCTAATCACTAAAGAAGGACTTGTGATTTTAGATTTGGTCAGTGAAAAGGATTTAGAAAAGATTGAAAAGATGACTCAGAAAGCATCGCAAATTATATTTGATGTCTGTAAAGCAAAGGGACTGGATCTAATTGATCTTAAACTTGAATTTGGAAAGGATGTTGAAACTGGAGAAGTACTCCTCATTGATGAAGTATCCAGTGGCAATATGCGTGTCTATCAAGCAAACGAAATGGTTGATTCTATGGAATTAGCCCACAAATTGGGAGTCCTTTAATGCAAAACTTTATACTGAATACAAAGCGTTTTTCTACATATCAATTCGCGGGTCAAAAAATGGTCCAAGATGCACAATCCATTCTAAAGCTTCATTCTATTAGAAATATTGAAGAAGTTCACACTTTTGAGTTTCATCAGGTAAATGAAAAAGACATAGAGACGATTAAACAATATTTCTCAACTGAACTGAATGAACTTTCCTTTGAGCCCATAAAACCTCAAGTCCCCTACTTTCATATCAAAGCAGTAGAAGGACAACATGACGATATTTTAGAAATGGTTAAATCGGAGCTGTCCCAATTTCACAACATTAATGTGGACATCAAGCATTCCATTTTTTACTTATTTGATCAAGCAGATGCTGATGAAGTAGCGCGTTTCAAAGCATATTTTGTGAATGAAGTTGAGTTTGTAGATTATGACACAAAGTATATTATTGAAGATACATCATCTGAACTAAAGCCCATCTCTGGTTTTATAGAAGAAGACAACATTCAGCAGTATAAAGAATCCCTAGGCATGGACCTAGATGACTTAAAGGTCGTTCAAGATTATTTTAAGACCCAAGATAGAAACCCAAGTTTACTAGAACTCAAAATAATCGATACGTATTGGTCAGATCATTGTCGCCATACAACCTTTCTAACCCATTTTAATAATATAGAAATAAAAGATGAACGTGTTCAAAAAGTTTACGAATCCTATTTAGAAACTCGTGACAATGTCTTTGGTAAAAAGACGCAAAGAGCACAAACCCTTATGGATCTTGCAACCATTAATGCCAGAGAAATTGAAGCTAAAGGCTATCTTAAAGATTGGGATAAATCTTCTGAAGTGAATGCAGTGAGTTTAAATTTAGATCTTGAAGTGAATGGGAAAATAGAACCATGGCAATTACTTTTCAAAAATGAGACCCATAATCATCCTACTGAAATTGAACCTTATGGTGGCGCTTCAACTTGTTTTGGAGGGTGTGTTCGTGACCCCTTATCTGGAAGAGGAACCGTGTATCAAGGTTTAAGAATTTCCGGAAGTAAATCGCCACTCACATCTTTTGAAAATACTCGTAAGGATAAACTCATGGCTTCTCAAATTTCCCAACAAGCCGCAGAAGGATTCTCAGATTACGCTAATCAGATGGGAATTAAATCGGGATACTTATGTGAGTATTACCATGATGGTTTTGAGGCAAAGCGTTTGGAACTGGGAGCACTTGTTGCGGCAGTAAGACGAGATTATATTCAAAAAACTGTTCCGCAAAAAGGGGATGTTGTCTTACTCTTAGGTGGAAAGACAGGGCGTGATGGTTTAGGCGCGGCAGTGGGTTCCTCAAAAACTCAAACAAAATCATCTTTAAAAACGGTAGGAGCCGAAGTCCAAAAAGGTAATCCAATCTTAGAACATAAAATCACAAGACTCTTTAGAGACCGTGATGTTTTAAGTATGATAAAACGTTGTAATGATTTTGGTGCAGGAGGTGTTTCTGTTGCGGTAGGAGAGCTTGCAGATGGACTCTTAATTGAACTGGATAAGGTTCATACAAAATACCCTCTACTAGCAGGCGAAATTGCTTTATCTGAATCTCAAGAGAGAATGGCAGTGGTGATTGAGGCAAAGGATGTTGAGCGCTTTATGAAATACTGTGAAGCGGAAGATGTTGAAGTCTCTAAGATCGCAACAGTTACAGACGACCAGAAGATGACAATGCTTTATAAAAATGAAGTGGTTGTCTCAATGGATCGTTCATTCTTAGATTCAAATGGCGCTACAAAACGACAAGATATTAAGGTAGAAAAACCAAAGCCAATCAGTTTATCTACTACCATAACACAAGAAAAGCTCCTCGATTCAATCCGTAATATTCACGGAGCTTCGCTTCGTGGACTTAGAGAAAAGTTCAATATCTATCATGATGAAAATGTAGATAACCGTATTTCACAAGAAGGAATGACACATTTATTCCCTACCTCCAATACCCAACATGTTTCATTTATGAGTGCAGGTTATGCCTTGGCGTATACAGAGGATGCTTATCTACATGGAAGAAATAGTGTGATCGAATCCATCAGTCGTTTGTTGGCTATGGGAGCCAACCCAAATCATGCGCGATTGAGTATGCAGGAATACTTTGAAAGACTCAAGACTCAAGAACAATGGGGAAAACCATTTGCTGCTTTACTGGGAGCTTTTGAAGTTATGAAAGCTTGGGACATCCCTGCCTTAGGTGGAAAAGACAGTATGAGTGGTAGCTTTGAAGAACTCAATGTACCTTCAACTTTAATCTGCTTTGCAGTTCAAACAGGGAAGCAAAAAGATATTATTACCCGAAATATCAAAGGCGCATCGCATAAGCTTGTCCTTATTGATGCCCCTAAGAAAGACGGTTTGATTGATCTTGAGAAGACTAAAATCTTATATGATGAAGTTTTCAAAAGAATGCAAAATAATGAGATCTATGCAGCTTCGACCGTAACGAAATCCATCTTTAACTCCTTATTTGAAATGAGTTTAGGTAGTGACTATGGTATTGACATACATCTTAAAGAGAATCTACTTGAACCTAAATATGGGGCTCTAATTTTAGAAGTGGATGCTGATTTTGACTTAGGGGATGCAATCGCAACCACGCAATTTAGAAAAAAAATCAATGTTCTAGACACTAGCTTTGATAAAGAGAGTCTTCAAATAGAACATGAAGCAACATTGAACTCTATTTATCCAATACTTCAAACAGAAAGTCAAACAATCACCTATCCTGTTCAAAGAAAAACATTTGAAAAACGTTCATCAAAACTCAAGGCACTGATAGTGGTTATGGAAGGGGTTAGTGGTGATCTTCAATTAAAACTTCAATTGGAACAAGCTGGCATCGAAGTTTTAGAAAAAGTAGTTCAAACATTTAACTTTGAGAAATCCATGCAAGAGATTAAAAATGCTCTTGAAAAGAGTGACTGTTTGATACTGGCACATGGTTTCACCAAAGATATGCAAATTAAAGTTTCGGGATCAAGCTATGTTTCACTACTCACACATCCAATACTAAAAGTGACTTTTGAAAAGTTTGTTGCATCTGGAAAAATGGTTATTGGTTTGGGTAGTGGCGCCGTAGCACTTTGCAAGATGAATCTTGTAGGTGATGTCAAATTGATGCCGATTGGTAAGCATCATGTAAACCTTGAAACAGTCGTTATAAAAGAGAATCATCCGGGCTTTAAGGATTGCCTTGGGAATGTGATAAACCTTCCTTACCTAGTTCCTTTTGTTTTTGAAAATGCAGATGAGAGATTTGCCATCTTAAAAGTAAAAGAAAAGGTAAAGAATGCATCAAACATCACAGGACTTCAAAAAGGGAATGTTCTGGCTTTACTGGGATCTATCGATCAGATAAATACTGAATTCTTTAAAAATATAAACACCTATACTATGGAGGAAAAATAATGAGTGTACTTATGTTAATGGGAAGCATTAGTGATGAAAAAATTGCTAAGAAGGCTTGGGATATTCTAAATGAGTTTGGTGTGGAGTCGAAAGTTAAAGTCGCATCAGCACATCGAAGTCTTGATGTAGTTCTTGAGGCAGTGACGGATGAGTCTGTAGATGTGATCATTGCCTTTGCAGGCAAAGCAGCCCATTTAGCTGGTGTGGTTGCTGGAGCGAGTGTGAAACCGGTTATTGGGGTTCCAATTTTATCCAGTAGTACATCAGGCTTGGATGCACTTTTATCGACAGTACAAATGCCAAAAGGAGTACCTGTTGCAACAGTTGCTATTGATGGTGCAGAAAATGCTGCTTATCTAGCAATCCAAATTTTGGCTTTGAAAGATATTAAACTTCATCAAAAGTTAATCGACTTTAAGAAAAGAATGGTTGAGGAAGTGTTGGAAATGGATCAACGCTTGGAGTGGGCTAAATGAGTGGCATGATGGCCGTTTATTCTACCGACCATAATGAGGATATTTATCCTTACCTATATCATGGAATTATGAGTCTACAACATCGGGGTCAAGAAGGATATGGTTTTGTAGTTCAAGATACTGCACAATATGGTAATGGTCTATTGGCTGATGCGGTATTGAACCAGTATAAAGGTCATCAAGGAATGGCTTATGTAAAATATGCCTTTACGCAGCTTCGAAAGCAAGCACCCTTGATGCCGCAACATCAATTCAATACTTTTATTGCCTATGATGGTATTTTAGATGAGCGAAGTATTAATTTAGATGATCCTCGAGCATTGCATCAAAAGCTCTTGAAACATGATAAAGCATTTGCACTAGTCGCAATGGATCAAAGTAAACTCATCGCAATGCGTGATCGCCATGGTGTTAAGCCCATGGTGATTGGTTCGCGGGGTAATAAGTGGTTTTTAGCTTCAGAATCTTGTGCACTAGAAAGCATAAATGCTTCTGATATTCGTGATTTAAAGGCGGGGGAAATGGTTGTGATTGATGAAAGTGGTTTGATATCCTATGAAATTCATCATCCGAAATTAAGCCCATGTTTATTTGAATATATTTATATCGCAAGACCGGATAGCACCATGAATGATATTTCAGTTTATGAGGCCCGAAAACGCATGGGAGAGATTCTCTACCAAGAATGTCCCACGGATGCAGATCTTGTGATTGGATCACCCGATTCAGGATTAATTGCTGCTTTAGGCTATGCAAATGCATCCAAAATTCCATATGAGAAAGGCATCGTAAAGAACCGTTACATTGGTAGAACCTTTATTGATCCTGACTCTGTTCAACGTCAAAAATCAGTTAATATCAAACTATCAGCGATTCCCGCTGTTGTGAGTGGTAAAGATGTCATCTTAGTTGATGATTCGATTGTTAGAGGGACTACAATTCGAAAATTGATTCAAATATTGAGAGATCATGGAGCCCATAAAGTGCATGTTCGTATTTCTTCTCCTCCCATTCTTTATGAAGAAAACAGCAGTTTGGATATTCCCAACAAAGAAGATTTAATGAGCAATGGAAAAACTGTTGAACAAGTGTGCAAAGCCATTGGTGCAGACTCTCTTTACTACTTAAGTATTGAAGGCTTAAAAAAGGCTGTGGGGAAAGAACATTACTATACACAATATTTTGATGGAAAAAGTCCATTTATAGGAGAAGATAATGACTTATAAGCAAGCGGGTGTGGATAAAGAAAAAGGTTATGAACATGTGGATTCAATTAAATCCCTGATTCAAAAGACCCATTCAAAACATGTTTTAAATCAAATTGGTGGTTTCGCTGGTCTCTTTGAGTTACCACAAGGATATCATCAACCAGTCTTAGTGTCCGGAACCGATGGTATAGGGACAAAAGTAAAACTGGCATCTCAATTTGATCGATATGATACTGTAGGTATTGACTGTGTAGCGATGTGTGTGAATGATGTTCTATGTCATGGTGCCAAGCCATTATTCTTTCTAGATTATATGGCAGTGGGGACACTGGATACGGATATGTCAACCGCCCTTGTAAAAGGGGTTGCGACAGGGTGTGAGATTTCTCAAATGTCCCTGATTGGAGGGGAAACTGCTGAGATGCCTGGTGTATATCAAGGAAAAGACTTTGATATGGCGGGTTTTTGTGTTGGTGTAGTTGATAAAGAGAATCAAATCGATGGATCTAAAATCAAAGAGGGAGATGTCATTTTAGGGATTAAATCAAGTGGCGTTCACTCGAATGGTTTTTCGCTAATCCGTCATATTTTTGATGCTGAAAATCTAGAAAAATATCATGAAGTGCTCCTTACGCCCACTCGAATTTATGTCAATGAAATCTTAAACCTCATGGAAAAAATTAAGCCGCATGGCCTAGCCCATATTACAGGGGGTGGTTTAATTGAAAATGTCCCTCGAATTTTACCCAAAACAATGCATGCCTGTATAGACAGAAGTAAAATTGAAATACCTGAAATTTTCGATGTAATTCAAAGATTGGGAAATATTGATATCGATGAAATGTTTGGAACCTTTAATATGGGGATTGGCTTTGTACTTATCCTTGATAAGGAAGATGTTTCTGAAGCACTTCATATTTTAGAGGATGCCTATGTTATTGGACATATTGAAAAAGGGAGCCAAGGAATCACTTTATGAAACGCTTGGTCGTTTTAATTTCAGGAAGTGGATCCAATCTTCAAGCGTTAATAGATCATCCAGAAATTAACGAGAAGATTGTTGCAGTCTTTTCCAGTCGTAGCGATGCTTATGGTTTAAAACGGGCAGAGAAAGCTCAAATCCCTGCCTTTGTATTAAAAGATTATGATCAAATTGATGCTTATAATCCAGATGGAATCATATTAGCGGGATTTCTAAAAATTATTCCTTCAAGTTTTATTGATAAGTATCCCCATAAAATTATTAACATTCACCCCTCTCTTATCCCTAGTTTTTGTGGAAAAGGCTACTATGGACTTAAAGTTCATCAAGCTGCCATTGACTATGGTGTAAAAATTACAGGTGCTACCACTCATTTTGTGAGTGAACAAGCGGATGAAGGTCCCATTATTATGCAAAGACCTGTCTTGGTTGAGGCAGATGATAGTGCAGAAAGTTTGCAACAGAAAGTGCTAAAAGTTGAACATGAGATTTTAGTTGAAACAGTTCAAGCATTCTGTGATGATAAAATTCTTATAAACAAGCGAACCATTACAATTTTAGAAAGGTAACCTATGAAATACGCATTACTCTCCGTTTACGATAAATCAAATATTATTCCACTAGCAAAAAACCTGATTCAAAAGCAATATACATTGCTTGCTAGTGGCGGTACATTTCAACTCTTAAAACAAGAAAAAATCGCAGTTCTTGAAGTAGAATCTTTGACTGAAAGTCAAGAAATGTTAGGGGGAAGAGTTAAAACACTACACCCTAAAGTCCATGGTTCCATTTTATTTCAAAGAGATAATCCACAACATCTTGAGGATAAAGAAACACGCGGATTAGTCGATTTGGATCTTGTTGTCTGTAATCTATACCCTTTTGAAGCTGTACTTAGAAAGAATGCACCACTGGATGTCTTGATTGAAAATATTGATATCGGAGGTCCAACCATGATTCGTGCAGCCGCAAAAAATTATCGTGATGTTTGTGTTTGTGTGGACCCCAGTGATTATGATGATGTAGTAGAAAATATGGAAGACTTTTCCTTTAGAGAACAAATGGCTTTTAAGGCATTCTCCCACACAGCTCAATATGATGCCTTAATTTCTAACATGTTTTCACAACAACTAAATATCCAATTCCCAGAAACATTAACTCAAACTTACCGAAAAAAACAAGACTTGAGATATGGTGAGAATCCCCATCAAATGGCGGCTTACTATGACCGTATTGATGTTTTTGACAATCTTGACTTTGAACAAGTTCAAGGAAAGGAACTGTCTTACAATAATGTTAATGATTTAACAGGAACTCTAAAAACACTAGCCCTTTTTGAAAGACCTACAGCTGTCGCTGTGAAGCATGCAAATGCCTGTGGAATTGCAAGTGCTGATACTTTAGAAGAGGCATACCAAAAGGCCTTTGACAGTGATCCAATCTCAATTTATGGAGGCATTGTTGCGGTAAATGGACCCATATCACAAGAACTAGCACAAAAAATGAATGAAACATTTTTAGAGATCGTTTTAGCTCCTGAAATTACTGAGCCTGCTAAAAAAGAGTTCAGTCGAAAGAAAAATTTACGCGTGATTGAAATCAACGATATAGTAGAAAAAAGAGATACAGTTACCAAAGACGTTTTAAATGGAATTTTGATTCAAGAAGAGGATCGCTTAGATTATGAAAAACTGGAAATAGTCAGTGAAGTCTCTCCTACACAAGATCAAATGAAGGATTTACTTTTTGCTTGGAATGCTGTTAAAACTATTGATTCTAACGCAATTGTTGTTGCGAAAGATGAAGTGGCAATTGGCTTAGGTCATGGGGAAGTAAGACGAGTATGGTCCCTTGAAAAAGCCATTCAACGTTCACAGACACCCGTAGCAGGGAGTGTTATGGCTTCTGATGCTTTCTTCTTTGAGGATACAATAGAGCTATGTGCCCAGCATGGTATTAAAGCAATCATTCAACCTGGTGGTTCAATTAAAGATTCTAAAGTTATCGAAAAATGTAATGCATATGGCATTGCTTTAGTCTTCACTGGCACAAGACACTTTAAACATTAAGGAGACTCATTATGAAAATTCTACTGATTGGTGGTGGTGGGCGAGAACATGCACTGGCCCTAAAAATGTTAGACTCACCGCTTCTTGAAAAACTATATGTCTTACCTGGAAATGGGGGAACAGCTTCAATCGCAACCAATGTCGCGATTGACCCAAATAATATGGATGCTATTTGTGAGTTTGCAGATCGTAATCAGATTGATTTAACAGTAGTAGGTCCAGAGGCAAGCTTAGCTATGGGTATTGTGGATAAATTTCATGCCAGAAACTTAAAAATAGTAGGTCCGCATTATGAAGCTGCGCAACTTGAAAGCTCCAAAGACTTCTCCAAACGTTTTATGGAAAGGCACAAGATTCCCAGCGCACGACACATCACAGTCAAAAGTGTTGATGAAGGAATAAAAGCACTGGAAGATTTTAGCTACCCAGTGGTAATTAAGGCGGATGGCCTCTGTTTTGGAAAAGGGGTTGTCATTGCAGAAGATGAAACCATTGCCAAACATACACTGCATCAATTTTTAAACGAACAAGTGTTTGGTGATCAAGGGAAACAGGTTGTGATTGAATCATTTCTAGATGGTTTTGAAGTTTCACAAATCTGTTTGGTTCAAAAAGATAAACTTATTCCTTTTGAAAGTTCACAAGACTACAAACGTATTGGGGAAAATAACACCGGGGAAAATACCGGAGGTGTGGGATGTTTATCGCCATCACCTTTAATTGATCCTGTAATATTTGAGCCCATATATAGGAAAATCGAAAAAGGGCTCAAAGAAGACAATTTAGAGTTTTATGGTGTCTTATTTATTGGCTTTATGATTGTAGAGGATGTACCTTATGTCTTAGAATTTAATGCACGATTTGGTGATCCTGAAACCCAGGTTTTAATGCCCAGACTAAAAAACGACTTAGTAAAAGTGTTTGTGGATTTGTTGGAAGATAATGAAATTAATCTATCTTGGGATGATAAGAAAACACTAGCGCTTGTACTCACATCACAAGGCTATCCAGGGAGCTACAAAACAGGATTTCCCATTACCATAAAAGCTAACAATGCTCATATATATCACAATGGAACTGTTATGAAAGATAGTCAATTTTTTACAAGTGGTGGAAGAGTGTTAACACTTGTTACTCAGGGGGATTGCTATAAAAGCATGAACGAAAGCTTACTATCCATAGTAGACACTATTGATTTTGAAGGTAAAACATATCGTCGTGATATTGGACTTGATATTAAATAGAAATTATAACCAGAGATATCTCTGGTTTTT
>CAZZFJ010000043.1:0-2358 GCA_964653415.1 uncultured Erysipelothrix sp.
AATGAAGTTTCTTATTTTTAGATTCACTTTAAGCTATGACTTTCTAATAAAAAAACCACAATATTTATTGTGGTTTAGTAGTATTTCCCTAAGAATAGACGCATTGGACTGGCTTCTTTATGTGCTATTGTATCATTATTAAATACTGCCATAGCGTTCTTTTTAAACATACGGACTGTTTCTTTACCGTAGTCTTTTTCAATTTGTTCATATGCCTTAGATATATTAGGGGGACGGCGTTCTAATGAGTGTGCATCTGAGGCAACTAGATGAATTAAGTTATGTTTTATCGCAGCTTTTAGAAATCCTTTTTGTGATTCATCTAAGAAGCTGCTTGCATTCACTTGAAATACAACACCAGAATTTACTAGATTTGCCATTAATTTCAAATCTTCTCTTAAGAATGCATAGCGTTCAACATGAGCAAAGATGAGTTGATATCCCATATCTAGTAAGCTATAAATATTTCTCTCAAGGTTGTTGATGTAACCTCGTGTTGGAAACTCTATGAGTAAGTAGTCGCTATCCTCTATTACAAGCTTGTCTAAGTTCATATTGAGTATATCTTGAGTATATAGGATTTCGGCCCCTACTTTTAGATTTACATCGAGTTCTGCTTCTTGTAGTTTTCGCTGAAGGATTTGATAGTTTTCCGCTCTTTTACTTAGGAAAGTTGGTAAATCAGTCATAGCATCCACATGAGGCGTCATGATTACATGACTCACTCCTTGTGTTTTTTGCATCTTAAAAAGCTCCAAAGAATTATCGAGATTTTTAGCGCCATCATCCATTCCAAATAACAAGTGGTTATGTAAATCAACCATTTTGATAATTATCGGGGTTATAGTGATATTGGTATTCGTAACCCTCAGTGGCATTTACATCTTTTGAAACATCATAGTCATTGAGTACTGCCCCTAAGATATTGACATTAGATGCCTCTAATTTTCGTAGTGAGTCTTTGACTAAATCACGATCTGCATAATTGTGTCTTACAACAAAAATGGCGCCATCTGCATAACGTGACATTAAAGCAGCATCACTCACAACTCCAACAGGAGGGGTATCAATTAAAATGTAATCATAATCTTTCTTCAAAGTTTCGAAAAGAATTTCAGTCTTTTTATGTGAAATGAGTTCTGCTGGATTGGGTGGAATGGGTCCTGACAACATGACATCAATATTTGCAGGAGCATAACTGTAAATTGCATCGGATAGTTGGGATTTTCCCGCTAAAATGGTCGATAAACCAATCGTTACATCGCGGCGTACGCGTAGATAACGTCCAATACTTGGGGATCGAAGGTCACCATCTATTAGCAATACTTTGTGACCACTTTCTGCGAGGGTTTTCGCTGTATTAATCACAACAGAGGATTTCCCTTCATTTGGTATAGAGCTTGAAAATACGATTACTTTTAGCTCTCCATCAAAAGTGGTGAATTCAATATTGGCACGAAGGGATTTGAAACTTTCAATGAAGGCAAAAGGAGTATTCTTTGAAATAATCGCCTCGCGTGTTTTGACTGGTGGTGTTTTTTTCTTTCTTAACATTATTTGCCTCCTTTAACTGAATCCACATTCGGTATGACACCTAAAACAGGGATATTTAAATAATCTTCGACTGCTTTTGGATTTCTAAATGATTTATCCATAAGGAATCGAATGAAAACAAAGCCTACACTTAACATAAAACCTAACATACCTGCAACTAAGACATTCATCTTTGTATTAGGTGAAATAGGGTTCTCAGAAACTTGAGGATATGAAACAATTTTAACACTTCCAGCCTCAACCATATCTACCATGATATCTGGAGCAAATTTTAGGATTTCGTTGTTGTATTTTTGCGCTAAAAGTGGGTCTGTATCTTTGACTGTTATTTTCATAACTTGGGTATTATCCATTGAAGAAACACTGACCTTTTTGGATAATGCTTCCATTGTAATATCAGAGTTCATACTTTGGATAACAGGTTCCATAACTGCATTACTTTTGATCACAATAGAATATACCGAAGCAAGGTTTCTTGCGGAGTTGATTTCATCACTGGTGATGGATTGTCCTTCTGTCTTGCGGTTGTTCACAATAATAGTTGCAGTACTTTCATAGACTGGATCAATCAAAGTTTTTGTAAAAATAAAGCTCACCAACGCAAAGATTACACTCACTAAAACAATATGGACTATGTATGGTTTTACTACTCCAAACAGTTCTGATAAGCTTATCTCTTCTTCTTGGTTATGATAATTTGTGTTCATATTAATCTCCTCATTCATTTTCTTCTTGTAAACTGGGTTCAGGGGATGGCTCTTCACCATCATCACCTGGATCTGGACTTGGCTCTTGTGTCTCATT
>CAZZFJ010000043.1:2458-9799 GCA_964653415.1 uncultured Erysipelothrix sp.
TTGTTGATGGTGTGCCTCCTGTTTCTGAGCTTTCAGGTGCATAAACAATCACAACTGCCTCATATCCGCCAATATTCCCTGAAGCATCCTCAGCAGTAACACTTACGTAATAGCGCCCTACCACATCAAAATTAACATTTCCTTCTACTTTGATTTCTAGGGTCTCACCTTCTTTGAGTGAGTTGTCCTGTACACTTAAGTATTCTTGGTAATCAAGGGTTCCATACTGCGCTACTCTGAAATTTTCACTTTGTAAAATAACAGGTGGTGTTTGGTCATATACTACATATTCAAAATCTTGAGTAAATTCTCTTTCTTCAAATACATATGTAAACTTGCCTTTAAATGTCCCAACTTCATCCAATGTTAAATCGACGGATACGATTTCATCAATCTCACTTGCATCTCTTTTAACAATTTGATCAACATACTCGTTTGTGTCGACAGTATCAACATTGACTTCAAACTCAATATTATCCTGAAGTACAATATCTGGAACCACCATAACTTCTGGTATTATGGGTTCTTTTTTATCACTTAAAACTAAAATTGCTGTTGGAACAAGAAGCACTACAATCAGTGCAAGTAAAAGCTGGGCCGATCGATCAAGTTTAAACATTTTCTTTCCCCTTATCTAACAAAAAAAGGCTTTAGAAGCCTCAAAAACTAGGCTGGCATTACAATGTAGTAAAGCACAGTTGCTAAATCTGATTTTTTAATATAGTCTTTTGCAATACGAATAGCACGTTCTAAATCAACGTCGCCCTCATAATCAAAATAAATTTTCATTCCTTGCATTTCTTTAAAAATAAACTTTACACCGTCAATTTCTTGACCATCTAAATATTCCACGAAAAAATCTCTTTTCAGTGGTGATTGTACATAAAACATTTTCTAAATCCCCTTTCTTATGATTCTATCTCTTCTTCTAAATCAATGGTGCCTTCAATTAAACCTTTAATGGTTTCTAGGCGTGCTCTTAATCTTCGAGCACTTGATTTCTTCAATATTGGCAAGCTCCACAACTTATAGTTTAATGTTCTTAAGAAACTATCTTGCCCTTCCCCTTTTTCATAGGTTCCCAAGAAGGTCCCATCTGGATCTGAAGATAAAGTGTAACCTGTAGCTACTTTATCCTTAGAATTTTCTGATATGACTTCTATGGTTTCATTTTCTTTTAGTATTGATACTTTCTGAGTTATTTTTACTTCTTTATTATTAAAAGTCTTAGCAGTGGTTTCAAGAACTTTGTCTGATAACTGCGAAGGACTGCATTTAAAACTTTTTGCATATTCAAGCACAATATAATCCCATACTTCTTCAACTGGCTTTGCGATAAAGATTTCGTCTTTTAGCATATATTAATCCCCTTTCAATCGTATTATATTATACAATTAATTTGATAAAATTGTTAGTTAATCACATGATTTCTTTTATTTTTTTTACAAAAAAGGGCTAAATAAGCCCTTTTCACTAAACTCTTTTACTATTAACGAGTTCTTCTAAGACTTTATTATCTAATCTTCGGGAGAACTCAGTTAGCAATGTCACTGTATCTGCATAATCTTTTCTATGAATAATTCCGTAATGGGAGTGAATATAACGTGCTGGAATGGAAACCGTTAAACTAATAACACCATCATGCACCTTATGGATTTCTCCTGAATCGGTGCCACCTGCTGCAAGCAACTCAAATTGTGTATCAATATTTAGTTCTGTTGCTAGATCTTGCAAGTAGTATAGAAGGCCCTTATGCCCAATATATGATCCATCCATTACTTCAAGTGTTGCTCCCACACCCATTTTAACACGACTATCATCTCCTGGAGTATCAGTAGCAATGGTAACATCTAGTGCAATTGATACATCAGGATTAATCATTTGTGCTGCGGTTTTAGCGCCACGTAATCCTACTTCTTCTTGTACAGTTCCAGCTCCATAAATTGTTGCTTCTGTTGCTTCACCTTTTAGGTTACGAAGAATATCAATCACAATAGCAGCACCCACGCGATCATCCCAAGCCTTACTCATGAGATAGTTTGGGTTTGCAAGAACATGGAAGTCTGCTCTAGGAGTAATGGTATCTCCGACTTGGACTCCTAAGACATCTGTAACTTCTGCTTTAGATGCTACTCCTAGATCGACAAATAGATCTTGGATATCCATAACTTTATTGCGAACTTCTGGTTTTAATCCATGAGGTGCTTTGGAACCAACAACCCCAATGTAACTTTTCCCTGCACGAGTTTCGATGGTAACTGGCTGTGATGGTAACACATGGCCCCACCATCCACCCACAGGATGCATTCTTAAGAATCCATTATCATCAATGCTTTTTACAAGAAATCCGATTTCATCAATGTGACCAGCAAACATCAATTTGGGTCCATTTTCTTTACCTTCTTTAACCGCAACAATGGATCCTAGTTGATCAAAGTCAATACGATCGACACTGTCTTCTACCCAGTTTTTAAATACTTTAGCTACCCCTTGTTCATGCCCTGAAATACCATTAGCAAGAGTTAGATCGGCTAACATTTCTAAATCTACTTGACCATATGATTCTAATAATTTTTTATCACTCATTTTTCTTTCCTCCTTAGTACTGATTGTCTTGTCTTTGATGGTTCTTTTCATTCTTCATTAAATACATATTACGAACCATTTCACCATCCATTCCCAAAGAATGGGCTAAGTCAAAAACACATTCAATCAGTGCTTTATAATCTTCTTTTGAGTTACTGATTGAAAAAGAATTAATATGATGAAATAGACTGTGAAAATTCTGGTCCAAAGTTTTGTCACTCGGATGGATTTCAATCACTTCTTGGTCAAATGCAATATCAATACCTAAGGATAAAGCAAAATGAAGTACATCAGAAAACTCTTCGAAAACCACTTCATCAGCAGATGGTTTTTGTAGGCTCCAGTATTTAAAGATTCGTGTTTCATTTGCCAGTTCCCCTGCTTCAACAAGTAGCGCCAGTATACGATCATTTCTTGTGTTATCACGACTTGTATTGTGCAAGTCAAATATTCTTGAATCTAACTCATTTTGAATTTTTACCAAATCATCAATTCTAACTTTCATATAATTCTCCTTCTTACAAAAAGTATCATACCACAGTATGATACGAATTTCACGCAATGTTCTTTTGCTTTACACTCTTTAGTAAGTAACCACTTAATAGACCTGTAGGTACCCCCAATAATAACATAAAAGGAAGGTAGGTAAACAGCAACATAGGGGCCGATGTTAAGAAAGCTACAAATAAGACTTGACCTATATTGTGGAAACAAGCAGAAACAGATGCGACCCCAATATCTGTAAACAAATTTGATTTAAATGCGATAATTGCAAATGCACTGGATAAAAAAGTTCCTGTAAAACTAATCCAGAAACCCGGACTAAAAAACAAAGTTCCGCGCATTAAACCAACTATGATGACTCGCATTAAGTTTAGTGTCAGCATCTCTTTGACGCCAAAAATCGAAAGAGCAATCAATCCCAAAACATTCGCAAGTCCCAAACGAACCCCGGGAATACCAATCTCTACTTGTGACTCAATAAGACTTAAAGTAATGGCCATCGCCAATAACATCGTTAAGACAGTGAGTTGTTTTGTTTTATTATAAGTTCTCATTGTATCGTTATATCATCCTCTTTAGCCAAGGCATTTTTAAGTTCTATTTTAATTCCATTGGGAAGACACACTATGGGAGTATTGGTATGGGATACCCAACCTTGTGTTTGACAGTAATGTTTGGGAGAGACCTCATCTGCCACCCGCACACTTCCTTCTTTAATTTCAATCACAACATCTCCCAGATCCCCTTTAACCGTGTAAAAGCCATCTTTATCTAAATCGAGTCGTTGAATTTCCTTATCAAAATAAGACACCACCGCTACGCCATCATCGCTTGAAGCAGTATCAATTACTACTTGACTCATCGCTAATAATCCGGCAGCTAGAATTAGCACAAAGCCATTAAATATTTTGTCCATTGTATTCATCTTGCCACCTCAGTTCTAACTTATCTATTTTATCATAGTTTAGCCTTTTAGTTTAGTCATTCACTTAAAAAAAACGGAAGATGTTACAGACAAAAAAGAGTGATTTAATAACTCCATCACTCATACTTTTCTATTATTTTCTTAGCTTCATTTTGAATCCATTTTACAAGACTTTCTGGCTCAAGAACCTTAAAATGCTGTCCCCCTTCTAAAACAAAGCTTTGCGCACTCAATAAATTTAAAAATTCCACTTCTAGAAGATATCGGTTCTTATCAATATCTATAATTTTTTGGTTTTCTCCCCATATAAATTCTTTAAAATAACTATTGTTGGAAATTTCAACTTTTACTTTTTGAGGATTAATCTTAAAACCATAGTTATCCACACGAATACTTCGTGCAGTAGGTTCATCATAACGAAAGGTTTCACTCTTAAGAAGCTCACAGTAAGACATCCTTGTAAGTTTTAAATTTCTTACTTGATCCTTTTCATTCAATCCTGCAACATACCATATCTGATTCACAATAAAAAGTTCATAGGGTTCAAATCGGTAAGTGCGTGTTTGATTATCATTGTTAGTGTATTCAATCAATAAACGATGATGACTCTTAATAGCTTCTTTGATCGTACTCACATTTTTAAGATACTGCCTTGGATTTTCAATATTTAAAGATTTAGAATTTGCAGTTTTAATATGAATCGACTGCGAGTCTTGATCAAAATGAAGATTCAATTTAGAAATAGCACTATAGTAGTCACTTGAATATGTAAAGCTAGAATGATCCATGAGTTGATTAAGACCATTTGCGATGTGTTTCTTTTCTTCTTGTGTAAAATCACTTAGATTAAGGTCCGATGCTCCCACAAGGCGATACCCCCCTTGTGGCCCATGAATTGTCTCTATGTCATATCCTAAGTCAATTAAATCCTCTTTCATTCGAATAATCGTTCGGGGATTCACTTCAAGATACTGAGCTAAGGTTTCAACTCCCATCACACTTCGAAAAGATAATATTTCCAGTAACCTTAAGGTATTTTTAATCCGTGTCATACACTCCCTCTTTTCACTACCTTAAGTATACACAAAATAAGCTTAAGGTTAAACTTAAGCTTATTCAAATTATAAGATTGAAACTGCTGGTACAAAAATGATACGGGTTAATAATAGATCTAACTCATTTTGAGTCTCACCAATTTGGCTCAATAAGCCCAATGATAACTCAGGAAGTAAATCACTCACCTCCACAATACATTGACGCGATAATAATTCACCATTAACTACATGTCCAAAGAAATCAGTGCCTGAATAGGCTTGTTTGAATTGAACTTTAAAGTCGATTTTAAGACTGCGTGATATCGTAAGTAAATTGGGTTCTTTACTCCCTAGGTAATCAAACAAGGTACTTTTCCCTGTGACCTGAAGCGTCATATCTTGAGTTTTATGCGCCCTTACACTATAGAGTTTATTGAAGATATTATTATATTTTAGCTCCTGATAAAACTGTGTCATATCAAGACTATCACTAAAAGTAATATCCAAAGTAATAAACTCACCGGATTCTTGATTAAAGGTTCTTTCAAACTGTCTCTTATAAGCCTTTAATACCTTCTCTACGCTATATTTAGCGAATCGTTCTTCTACAAACTCTTGAATTGAATAACTTTTCTTCATAATGTTCACCTCTTGAACCTATTATATAACTAATATACGACATATTTAGTCATGTACTCTAGATTATTCAGTTATTTTTACAAAAGCATTCTAAATCCCATTAACTTTTAAGATGATTCAAAAGGATAAAAGTTGGGATTAAAAATATAAAGAGTTAATAAATTTTTATGGGGGGAGGTTATTGATTGATCACTTCCGTTTCCTTTTTTGTTCAGCTTGAATTATATTGGAGTTAAGAATATAAGAATGGATTAAAGTTAAACTGGTTGTGGCATAGTTATCGAACCACCGCAAAAGAGGTATTAGCTAATGCGATTTGTGCGGTAGTTAAATTTCATGCCCTTCAAGACTTTTCACGACACTTTACACAGATTAGAATCAAAATTATGAACCCGTTTAAACACATCAATGATAAGCCTCAAAATAGACTCACTCAAAAAAACATTGATTACAATTTAAAAGAAAAATTCAAGAATTCAAATATTCCTGAAATGAACAATTTTGCGCATACCTTCATCAATTGGAAAAATGAAATTGTTAATTCCTTCATCGTTGTATCATCCTCAGGAAATCGATTTCTAATGCGATTATATAGAATAGAAATGGGAATGGCTACACCAATTGGGTCGATTTAGAAATGTACTCTATGAACAAAATCGCAACCCACCGTTTATATCGAAAAGAAAAAGACTAAAATTTCCATCCTAGCCTTGGTATTCAATTTTCTTCATCGACCCCATGAATCTTCATAGAGCCTTTAAAATAAACTCAGTCTTTTCTTAACATTATCGCATTATTAATTCTACTGGAACCTTCAATACTACGGAAGATCCATTTAATTTCCTGGGTTGTGAAATCATAGACACCTAGAGATCCAATTGGATTCAAAAAGTATAATTTTGTTTCATCTTTATTGGTACCTACATAGGCACCGAGTTGTTCAAATCCTACTTTATCTGAGTACGTGACTTCTTTCGTGGTGAAATCAACAGTTGTTGTGGATTTTTTATCCACTTGCCAGTCATCTAAATTGTTAAAATCTATGCTTTCTAGACGATTTTGAAAAAGCCCAATGGAAATAACATTTTTCTCTGGAGTTGTGACCAAGTCGATGGGTTCTTCAAATATATCTTCGTATACGAGCAGTCTATTTTCCGGAGCGACTAACTCTACTTCAGCTTGTTGTAACATTAGCTCATAATATTCAGGTTCATTGTAGGTTGTCAAAGCAATTTTATTGGTATAAATATTGTAAGATATATTTCTAATCGTGAAATCTTTAGGTGATATTAAGAGCGTTGTTGATTCGTCAGAAAAATCATAAAAATAAGGCAATAATTGATTATTATTCACTTTGACATCAAGACTTACATGAAAAATTCCATCTTTCATGGGGACAATATAATTGGTCCCCACAAGCCCTGTGGTTATTTTTTTCTCTGTTCCATCTTTAAGGTTTACCTCAAAGACATCATCATAAATACATCCATTAACCGTATTTTGCTTCTGGTAGTAAACAGTATTTCGATTAGCATCAAACACTGTAATGGGATAGTTTGATGTATGGGGAAGTTTTGTAATCTTTATGAGATTATCTCTTTTGTTCTCATAATACCACCTTCTTTTATTGTAGCACCTAAATAAAAAAAAGAC
>CAZZFJ010000044.1:0-9478 GCA_964653415.1 uncultured Erysipelothrix sp.
AATAACCAGTAAACTGGTTATAATTTCATGACAAGAGATTTAAATAATTTTCCCCGTTCTTCAAAATTTTTGAATTGATCATATGATGCACACGCAGGTGATAATAATACCACATCTGCTGCTTTGGCACTTTCGGAAGCGGCTTTAAAAGCCATTTCTAATGTATCAGTTAAGATAGCGTTTGGGAATACTTCCTTTAGCAAGTATTTACTCTCTCCAAAAAGATAAACTGCTTTACACTTAGAAGCATATTGAGCTAATAAATCAAAAGCAATCTTTTCATCTTTTCCACCTGCTAAAAGAATGACTGGCTCTTTAAAACTAAGCAGTGCCTTTTCACAGGATTCAGGATTAGTCGCTTTGGAATCATTATAATAAGCTACACCCTTATAGTTTCTTACAAATTCCAAGCGATGTTCTACCCCCCCAAATTCCTTTAAGACATCCGTAATATCCTTAGGATCCACACCCGCAATAAAAGCCATGGCAGATGCAAATAAGGCATTGGATAAGTTATGTTCGCCTTGAAGTTTCAAATCTTTAACATGGAATAAAACTGTATCTTTAAAGTAAGCAACTTCATTATGAATATAAATATCTTTTTTTTCTTTTATCGAAACATCTAAAACATTAGGCATCGTTTTTTTCGTATAGCGCATGGAGTTGGGATCATCAAAGTTTCTCAGAAATATCTTGGCATTCTGTACTAACTTTAACTTTGCCTGATAATAGTCTTCAGCTGAATCATAACGATCAAGATGATCTGGCGTTAAGTTTAAAAGACTGAAAACCTTCGGTTTAAAATGCGGTGTCCCCTCTATTTGAAAAGCTGCAATTTCAAGGGCGACATCGCGTTTCATATCTCCTTGTTCATAAATCTTCTGACTTAAAGGAACTCCAATATTACCTGCTAATAAAGCATTTTTATCTTTCTTTAGTAGCATTTGATGTAAAAGATGGGTCGTTGTGGTTTTACCATTGGTTCCTGAAATAGCATAATAAGTACCACTGGGGTTCAGTTGACTTGCAATATCAATCTCATTTAGAACACGATTAAATCGTTTGACTAAGGGATGGGTGTTGGGAATCCCAGGATTTTTTACAACTATATCATAATCGTCATAAATATCTGTGTCCTGATCATCCAGTATTACTTCAATCCCTTTTTCCATTAAAAGGTCCATTGTATCAAAGGGATCACGTGAAACTAAAGTAACATCATAACCCTGCTTATTTAACAGTAAGCTCACAGCACTACCTGAACGTGCACCGCCAATAACTAAAGCTTTCATTAGATGAGTCCAATCCATAATCCGAAAATTGCAGCAATAAGACCCAGTAGCCAGAAAAACTGAACAACTTTCGTTTCTTTCCAACCAGACATAGTGAAACTATAGTGAATCGGTGTATATTTAAAAAGACGCTTACGAGTTTTCCTGAAATAAAGTTGTTGTATAACTACTGTTACAGTCTCATAAACAAAAACTCCACCAATAACAAGTGATAATATTTCTAATTTAAGATAAATAGAACTCACAGCAAACAGCGCTCCAAGTGCTAAACTACCCACATCACCCATAAAGATTTTTGCAGGACTATAGTTATACACTAAAAAAGCAAATAAGCCACCCACTACAGCCATTAAGAATACAAATAATGAGAGTTCATTTTTCTGTAAGGCAAAAAATAGAAGTGGGATAAATGCAATAATGGTCGTTCCACTAGCAAGACCATCCATACCATCAGTAAGATTGATTGCATTGGAATAGGCTGCCATCATAAAAGCAACAAATGGTAAGTAGAGTATTTTCAAATCAATCGCTGTATGAATTATAGGAATATGAATCTCAGTACTACCCCCTGTATTAATGTAAACAAAGTAAAAAATAGTAGCTAGTGCAAATTGGCTCATTAGCTTTGTTTTGGCACTGATTCCATCATTTTTACCTTCTTTAATGATTTTATAGTCATCCACTAAGCCCAATAAACCATAGGCTAAATACATAAACATAATTAGTAACAAGGGAATATTCAATTTTGTAATATGCAGTACTAATACAACTAAAATGGGAAGAACAACAAATACGGCTCCTCCAAAAGTAACGGTTTTTTGCTTTTCCTTAAATTCTTCAAGAGCATACTCACTTACCTGTTGTTGTGCTGTGCTTTTCTTTAAAGCATCAATAAAATACGGATAGATAAAAAATCCTAATATAAAAGTTGTTGCAAGTGCAATTAAACCAAGTGTCATAGTGAGTCTCCTTCAATTTTATATAAAATCATTCTAAAATTATATCAACTATCTGGTCCTTTTTCAAAGTACTTCCAGCAGAAATTGATTGAGATTTTACAAATCCCGACCCCTTGATATTAAAATTAGCTTGTGTAAAGTTCATGTAACTCAACACTTCTTTTTGTGACCAACCCACCATATTGGGTAGATTTATAGTGTCTGAGTTTGTTTTTAAAAATATTTTTTCGTTGTTTAAAACCGTACTGTTGCGTGCAGGGAATTGTTGAGTAATGGTATCGCCATTACCAATGACAATCGCTTGATTTCCTAATTCTTTAAGCTCTTGCGAAACTTCTGACACCGGGCGATTAACATAGTTTTCCAGTTGAATGTTGTGAACAACAGGATTCTCTTCTGTTTCGCTGTGATCATCTACAGGATAATTAATTAATACTGTTCGAATCACATTCTTCATTTCTTCTGCAACAGCCACATTATTATGGTAATCGTAGGTTCTATATGCAAAGTATAAAGCATACTGTGGATTTTCATATGGAAAACCCAGCATGGCTGAAAATATATATTCTGATTTAGAGTATTTTCCATCAACAACTACCTCAGATGTCCCACTTTTAGCCATCACGCTAACATCATCCATCTTAAAACGTCCCATACCATAAGGCTTGTTTTCAACATTATCACTCATTGCATCGCGTGTCAGTTGAATTGCTTCATCAGAAAAGACTTGCTTACCTTTTTTCACTTCTGCTTGAAACTCAACCTCACCTGTATCAGGGTTGGTTATTTTTTCTACAATATAGGGTTTCACAACAGATCCATCACCAAAAATGGCAGTATGGGCTTGAAGGAGTTGGAACATCGTAACTGTTGATCCTTGTCCAAAGCCATTATTGATTTTTTCAATATAGTAGTTCCATAGTTCTGTTCCTGATGCCTCTGGTATTTTTCCAATATTAACCGGTTCAAAGAAGCCTAAATCTTTCATATATCTTTGGAATGCTTCTTGATAAAGATACTTAGACATAATTTCTGCAATCATCACGTTTGAAGAACGTTGATAGCCTTCTTTTAGGGTAATAGTTCCATAATTGGATTGAAAAGGATTACGAATCACTTCATCATAGGCACTACCTTGAGGAACACGGGTTCCAGTACCATCAGGGTGTAATTTTATATAATAGGTATTACCATCAAAAGTATCCTCTGGCTTAATTTTACCTTCATTGAGTGCCATAGCATAAGTCAAAGTCTTCATTGTAGACCCTGGTTCATAGGCGTATTCTGTTCCACGGTTTAAATATAAAGTATTAGGGTCCTCTGCATCAAAAGAAGGCGCATCAGAAAGCGCTAAAATGCGTCCTGTTTTGACATCAATTAAAGCACCCCAGGCTTCTTTGGCCTCAACACGTTCATGTTTTAATATATTATTCAATGCGTTGTCTAAAGATGATTGGACAATTTTATCTATTGTTAATGTGATATCCTTACCAGTCTGTGCAGCTTCTGACAAAGGTTCAATGGTATCATAGCGATATTGGTCGCGATCTTGTCGATACACTTCAACACCGTTTTTACCGGTCAAAATATCATCATAGTATTGTTCAATACCCATAATTCCTTCTTGACGGTTTAATTCTTCATTAAAGCGCGTCAAGCCAATTAAAGTAGATCCCAAACTACTTGAATAATAGCCTCTAACTAAAACTGGCGTAAAACCAAGGCCGGGTAGATTTTCGGCTTCCAGTGCATCTTTTTGTGCTTTGGTGAGTTCTTTTCCATAAATTCCAAATTCTACTTGCTTAGCATCACTATTCAATTGCTCCATCACAAAGCCTTCACTGACGCCTATAACTGCTGCAATCTTCTGAGCGGTTAGTTCCTTGTCAACCACATATGCGGGTTCATCGCCATCAAAACGATCATCAGCAATATAGGCATGCAAGGTAAAGGCAGCATTATCTTCCACTAGGGTATCCCCTTGGAAATCTAAAATACGACCCCGCTTGGCAATAATGGGTTCATATACTGTATGAATATCTTTAACTACTTCTTTAATATTAGTTTTTGAATTGAAATGATATCCCTTTACCGAAACAACAAAAACATTGACTATCAACACAGCAAAAACTGCGACAATCAATGTGAATGTAAATAATAAGCGTCTATTACGTTTTGTTTTCAAAATTACTCACCTTTATTTACAAAGTAATAATTGTCGATAAAGTGTTCCAATCCAAAGGATTCAACCTTTTCAACGATATTGGCGTAATCTCCCAATGCGTTAACTTCACGAACAAGGACTTCTTTTTCTTGTGTGAGTTTATCAACGACTATTCTGTTTTTTTCTATCTCACGAACTAATTTTGCGGTGTTAGTGTGCACAAAAATGTTCGTTACGAAACTAAGTATAGCACAAAACGTTAATAAAAACGTTGCGACTCCAAAAGGAGTGAGTCTTCTCTTTATAGTTCTTTTACCAATCTTTGCCATCTTCATGCACCCTTTCTATTACTCTTAGGATTGCGCTGTGTGCGCGGTTATTTATTTCTATTTCTTCTTTACTTGGTTTTTTGTTTTTATAAATCCATTTAAATGCAGGTTCTTCATCAACAATTACAGGGATTCTTGGATCAACTTTTGCAGGACTTGCAACTTTATTGAAAATATTTTTAACCAAACGGTCTTCTACACTGTGGAAGGTAATTACCACTACGCGACCTCCGACTTTACATCGCGATATTGCTTGATGCAAAGCGGCTTCAATATCCCCTAACTCATTGTTGACTTCCATTCGAATGGCTTGAAACGTTTTCTTACCTGGATGTCCTTTACGAAGTTCACGATTAGGATAGGCCTTTTTTATACACTCAACCAATTCAAAGGTTGTTTCAACGGGTCTCGCTTTTATAATTTCACGGACAATCCCTTTTGCATATCGTTCATCAGAATACACTTTTAGAATCTCTATAAGGCGCTGTTCACTATAATCATTGACTACTTCATAAGCTGAATGTGCTTGAGTTTGATCCATTCTCATATCTAACTTTGCGTCAAATCGATAAGAGAACCCCCGATCTTGATCATCAAATTGAGGGGATGAAACACCTAAGTCAAATAAGGCTCCATCAATTTTTTCCAATTTTAGACGATCTAAGCTGGTATTAATTGTTGCGAAACTATCATGGACAATAACAGCACGATCACTCAACAGTTCTTTGCCGGTTTGAATGGCTTCGATATCTTTATCAAAAGCAATTAAGGTGCCACTGGTCAACCTCGAATCGATTTCCAAAGCATGACCTGCTCTACCTAGGGTACCATCAATATAGATACCATTTTCTTTTATATTTAAAGCTTGTATAGCTTCCTTTAACATGACTGATTGATGCATTTTAGAAAAACTCCGTTAATGTTTCAGCAATGTCTTCAAAACTCTCACTTGCAACTGAGTAATAGTCATCCCATTTCTCTTGATCCCATATCTCTACATGATCATTGACACCAATTACAACACAGTCTTTATCAAGTGTTGCTTCAACTATTAGTGGACTGGGGAGTCTAATTCTGCCTTGTGCATCCAATGTACACTCTGCAGCCTTGGCCATTATTAAGTGGGTAAAACGGCGTGCTTCCCTTTTTGTGCTGGGAAGTGTTTGTAATTTTGTAACCAGTGCTTGCCACTGTTCTTGAGTGTAGATAGCTAAACAACCTTCAAGCCAGCGCGTCACAATCATCGTCTCACCCAGCTCCTCACGAAATTTCGCAGGAACAATGATACGTCCTTTTGTATCGAGCTTGTGTTGATATTCGCCCATGAACATTGCTTATTCACCACTTTCTACCACTATCTGACACTTTCTACCACAATTATAGCATATTTTGATTGAAATGGAAGTTTTATCATCTTTTTTAGTGCCTTTTTAAAAAAGTTCTAAACATAAAAAAAGTCCTTACAAAAAGGACTAAGGTTTTAATCAGATGGAGTAAATAAAAAAGTTCTAACCTCAGTTAGAACTAGTCTTTCGAACGATCAAATAGATCATATAGTACCTGGATTCTTAAACCCAAAGCCATAGCCCCATAAGTTAGGACCGCTAAGACCAACACAATGATAAATCCAAGCTTCCCTGGAATTTTAGGCATGATAAGGTATTTGCTTAAAATAATGACAAGACCCATCACAGTGGCTGATATAATTATCTTAATTAAATCTTTAAGGATCATCCGCATACCCAATCGTTTAAATCTTTTAAGTAAACTCAAGAATAGAAATGCTCCACTCAGACCCGAGGCTATAGTTATCGCCAAGGTAACACCTTTTAAGCCTAGTAAATAGCCCAGCACAAAGACCAATAAGGTTCCTGATAGCGCATGAACAATCTGCGCCTTAAGTGGCGTCATTGAGTCTTGATAGGCGTAATGGATTCGCATAAACAAATCCTTCAAGGCAATAAACATTAAACCCGCTGCTGCTGCTTTGAACACAGAAGCCAAGATAGCAACTTCTTCAGCTCCTACCTCACCCCCACCATATACAAAATTCACCACTTCAGTACCCAAGGTCATAAAACCCACTGTAGC
Source organism: uncultured Erysipelothrix sp. (assembly GCA_964653415.1). Lineage (GTDB taxonomy): Bacteria > Bacillota_I > Bacilli_A > Erysipelotrichales > Erysipelotrichaceae > Erysipelothrix. The sequence continues at coordinate 6,836 of CAZZFJ010000044.1, forward strand.
TGGAATGATAAATAATGAAATCAGTAAGATTGCATCATTCATAGAGTGAATGACTTTAACTTTATTATTTTCACTGGCTGCTTGAGATATCATCGGATAAGCTACCGATAAAACACCTGTAACAAAAAGACCTGTAGAAAATCCCATCAATCTTGTAGACATGGAAATATAGGAATAACCCCCATCACCATGTACCAGCGTTGCAGAACTCATGGTAATTAAATCTTGAACCGATAATACCATCGTTGAAATTAATAAAGGTCCTGCAAGGGTCAGCATCTTGATAAGATGCGGATCTTTAAAATCAAAGACTGCCTTAAAGCGAAAGCCATACTTCATCATATATACATAAATTATGGTAGCTTGTACTCCATATCCTAATAATGCGGCATAGGGCAAGTAAATGGTACTGCCCATTTTATTTGCATAGATGGTCGCTGAAACAATGATGAGATTGCTTGGAATTGAAAGTAAGTTTGGAATAATAAAACTTCTATGAACATTTAAGTATCCTGTTCCCAATTGAATAATCGCAACAAAGATGACAGATACTGATAGGATTCGCACAAATTGTGTTGCTAGTTTAAAGGTCTCATCTTGAAAACCAAAGGCTGTTACTTTAACAAAAACACCCGGCATGATAAACATCAAAACCCCTAAAACAAGAGCAAAGCATACCATAATGTTGAAAATATTATTCACAAAGACATTTGCTTCTTCTTTGCTTTCATTTTTGACCCGAGTATACATCGGAATAAAACCGGTCACAAATGCTGCAGCTACGACTGTTAAAACCATCGAAGGCACACCAAATGCAAGCATAAAAGCGTCGGTTACAATACCAACGCCAAAATAATGAGATAAAACTCGGTCACGTAAAAATCCAAATATTTTCGCAATAATAGTTACAATCATTACGAGGATGGTTGTTTTCTTCATGAGTATCTCCTAAATAACACGCCATTCTAACTCAAGATTCACATCAAACTCTTTTTTAACGCGATCTTTACATTCTTGAATTACAGCTGCAATATCATCAACTTTTGCATTACCTGCATTCACAATAAAACCAGGGTGTTTCTCTGATACCAAAGCATCCCCTAGTCTAAATCCTCTCAGATTTACTGCATCAAACAATTTCCATACATATAATGTTTCACCATTTTTATCTTTAGGACGTTTAAAAACTGATCCAGCATTCGCAAAGTTTCTTGGTTGCTTCACATAGCGTTCATGACGATAGTCAAGCATTTGTGCGAGAACTTCTTCATAATTACCAGGTTTTGCTTTAATACCACAACGTAATACATAAACAGGTAAATCATTCAGTTTTGAGTAGCGATATGCAAAGAAACTTTCATCAGGAACAATACGATACACCTGATCTTTTTCTGTATCATATACTTCAATCCAGTTGACATATTGACCAATTGTTTGACTCCATTGTCCTGCGTTCATATATAAACCGCCACCCAATGTTCCAGGAATATCTTCAGTAAAGGCTAATTCCCCAACAGACTGCTCACATGCAAACCATGCAAGACGGTGCATTCTTGTACCGGCCTCACATACAATTTCTGTACCTGTATGCTCAATATCATTAATTAAGTTAGTTATGATGAAAACATAAGAATCATCATAATATTCTTTTGAAAAGAATATATTAGATCCATTTCCAACCACCACTATTTTTTTGTCATTAAAATCTCTAAGTGCAGCCACAAAGCTTTCCACTGAGTAAGGCATCACTACGGTATGCGCCGTAACATCTAAACGTAATGTGTTATAACGTTTGAGTGATGCGTGATTTAATATAAAGTATTTGGTCATATAATCTCCTTAATACATAGTCTATAAAAAAATCTTGGATTACCCAAGATTGATTTACTTCTTATCACGTTCAACGCGATGTGGGACTCTCCACTCACCTGTTACAGGGTCTTTAACCACTGTTACTTTAGGTAATTTAACATGCGTTCTTCTTTTCGCTTTACGATGTCTAGATGTTCTTCTTTTTGCTACTGCCATTTAACTCACCTCCGTTAATCAAATTTGAAATTTTTCAGTATTTCGAGTCTGGGATCAATTGCTTCTTCTTTTTCTTTTCTATATTCTTGTTCCGTATACACTTTCCAGCCCTTTCCTTCAGGATAGCTTTCAAGTGATGGATCAACAACTTTTAAGGGAATTTCCGCTAAGATTGCACTCCAGATAAAGGGCCAAAGATCAATTTCTAAACCTTCTACCCAAATTGTATCTTCATTTTCTTCTTCTAGTAATTCCTTATCAAAGACGAATGTTTCTGATACCTTTGTTTCAATATCAATTTCTATAGGCTTTAAAGAAACTGCACAAGGAACTGTCACAGTGGCTTCAATATCTAAACCCACAATAAACTCAGTTGTTTTCTCATCGTAGAAACCATGACCCGAAACATAAATATCTTGAATATCCAAATATCGATCATGTGCGATATCTTCCGGATTTTCAAAGTTTAACTCTTGGGATATTTGAATGTTTGGATTAGGGGCATCTTCGAGATCATAACGATGCAACTTCATTTTATCACCTAACTTTAATTGCTATTCAATTATAGTGAATTAAGCTATAAAAGTCAAATATAAGCCGTTAAGTATTTCATTG
>CAZZFJ010000045.1:0-9344 GCA_964653415.1 uncultured Erysipelothrix sp.
CCACGACCTCTTGCACGTCAAGCAAGCGCTCTCCCAACTGAGCTAATCCTCCAATGCCAAACTATTATAGCACTATTAGCTAAAGAATTCAAATATTCTTTTCATGATAAATAGATGAGTTCAGTGAGTGATTCTAATATATATTTAGGGTTTTCTATCTCAAGTTCATACCTAGAGTTGATACCACTTAACATTGCAACAGATTCAATCCCTGCAGCATGTGCCATTTTAATATCGTTTATAGAATCGCCAACCATATAGCAAGAAATTTTGCTAAGATGGTACTTTTCTAGTAGGTATTCTATGGGATATGGATGGGGTTTAAAAATTCGAAGGGTATCTGATCCAAGAATTTCATCGAAGTAGTGCCCTATTTGTAAAAGATTGACTTTGTTGATAGTTTCTTCATGAGAAGCATTTGAAATTAAGAACAGTTTGGATCCTGTTACCTTCAGTGCTTTTAAGACTGTTTGAACATCAGGAAATAACAAGGCTTTTTGCTTGCGTAATGTCAAATAACGTAATCGATATGATTCCAAAAAATCACTAAGTTGTTTGTCATTAAAATGTTTGATTTTTTCGATTTTAAAAAGACTAAGAGGCTCTCGTACATATTTTTCCATGATGTCAGAACTTTCTAATTCAATTTCAAACTCTTGAAAAGTCCATTCTAAAGCCTTGAGCATACATAATTTTGTATTTAACAAGGTTCCATCGAAATCGAAGATAAAGTTCATAGTGTTCACCTCTACAGATTTTTTTTGATATTAAGTTCATTTTATCATACTTTTTATCTGTTTTAAATATGATGTGAAAATGTTATCATTAAAAGAAAGGAAGTGATTCTATGTATTTCGACTACTGCGCCTCAACCCCTATGTCAAAAAAATCTAGAGAAGCTTATATTGATATCGCCAGTAAAATATACGCAAATGTTAATGCGAAACATACTTTAGGTACTGAGGCCATGGCCTTCTATAATAAAGTAAAACAAGACATCTTATCCTTAATGAATGCTTCAAACTCTCATCTAACTTTTGTAGCCAACGCTAGCGAAGCCAACCGACTAATTTTAAATAAAGTCTTACATACCCCACAAAGCATGCACGTTATTTGCGGCCCTTTTGAACATCCTTCCATAGTTACATGCTTAAGCAAGCTACAGCAACAAGGACTTACAGTGGACGTTGTTGAAACTGATGAGACAGGGTTAATTGATGCTTCTAATGTCTTAGAACTTATTCAAGATAGTACAGCGCTTATTATTATCTCAAATGTTGATAGTGAGTTGGGTATCATTCAAGATTTGAAATACATAAAATCCCTCGTGGGGGACATACCAATTATGTCTGATATCACTCAAGCTATCACAAAAATCCCATTAAATATGTCTTTGATTGATTATGCTAGCTTCTCATCCCATAAGTTTTTTGGTCCAAAGGGATGTGGTGCTATTATTTCAAAAAAAGCCTCATTCACTGAAGAAGGTACCCCCAGTCTTGAACTTGCATACGCGACACAAGTTTCATTAGAAGAAAGCCTTAAGATTAATCCAAAGATAGTCCACTCACTTAATCAATACTGTCGCCTTAAATTAAATGAAATAAATTCAATATCTATTAATAATCCTCAACATGCCATTCCTCATATTTTAAATATCAGCCTCATGAATACAAATATTGATGACTTAGTTTCCTATTTCTCAAGACAGGGTATTTATGTATCTAAGGCTCATGCGTGCTCTAATGCTAGTTACTCACGCAATATTTACCGTTTAAGCCAATCTATGGAAAAGGCACAGAATTCCATACGAATAAGCTTAAGTCACTTAACAACCCAAGATGAAATAGATGGTCTTATCCAAGCCATTAGAAAGATATACTATGAAAATCATTAAAATAAGTGCTCTGTGGTGCATGTCATGTTTGATTATGCACAATCGCTTCGAAGATTTGAAAAAGGAGTATGCCTTAGAGATCATCCATTATGATATTGATACTGATGATGTTTCAAATTTCAACATCGGTAATATCCTACCTGTTTGCATCCTTCTAGATGAAAACGGACAAGAGATAGAAAGGATCATAGGGGAAATTTCCACAAAAAATCTAAGGAAAACCCTAGAGAAATACCAATGAAGAAATTAATTCAAATTTTATTTATATTTTTACTCAGTTTCAGTTTTTTGTCAGTTAACGCCCAAGAACCATTAGAATTATTTTTGTTTCATTTGGACACTTGTACAAATTGTGCAGAAGAAATAAAATGGCTTGAAGAAGAGTTTGAAAATGATTCTTCAATCCTAATCACGATGATTGAAGTTAGTGAGGCAAAGAATCGTGAACTCTTTGAACAAGCTCAGAAAAAACTCAATGTTCCTGCTAGTGGAGTCCCCTATCTAGTTGTTGGGGATAAAGCCATAACCGGCTTTATTAAAGGAACTACGGATGTGGAAATTCTAAAGGCAATCGACAATTATAAGCAAACTGGAAGTAGCATTAATCCATTCGATACCACATACCACATACCATTACTAGGAAAAATAGATGCGCGCAGTATTTCCCTACCCCTTTTAGCTATGGTTATGGGACTTGTTGATGGTTTTAATCCTTGTGCGATGTGGGTTTTAGTTTTTTTGATTACAATGTTGATCAACATGAAAGATCGAAGACGCATGTGGATTTTAGGATATAGTTTCATTTTGACTTCTGGTGTTATTTATTACTTATTTATGTTTGCCTGGCTCAATGTCGCTATGATACTCTCCAGTGTTCAATTACTTCAAATAATCATTGCACTTGTTAGTCTTGGCTTTGGGTTATATCAGCTTCGAGCTTATTTCAATCATAAAGAAGCAGGTTGTGAAGTCATTGATGATAAACGAAGAAAAGGGCTACTCAATCGTATTCGAAAAGTAAACTCCAATCCATCCTTGTTTATGAGTCTGATTGGGATTATATCTCTTGCCGTAGTTGTGAATCTCTTTGAACTTATGTGTTCCCTAGGTTTACCGGTAATATTCACCCAAATACTCAGCATTAATCCACTAAGCATGCTACAAAGACAGTTTTATCTTTTCCTATATATCTTATTTTTCTTATTTGATGACTTATTGATTTTTACACTAGCAATGATTAGCCTAAAAATTCATCCCATCTCTAATAAATACATGAAATACTCCCACTTAATCGGAGGACTCATCATGTTGATTCTTGGAGTGCTTATGCTCTTTAAGCCTGCCTGGCTCATGTTTAACTTTTAAAAAAGAATGCCTTATAAAATTGAAACTATAAAATAAACATGTAATCATAAAAATACGTCTTGTGATATAACACAAGACGTATTTTGTAAAAGCTAAGAATAATTCAGTCCTATCAATGATATTTTACTTAATATCTACTTGAAAGGACGAGTATCTATGGTTATTTTCTTGAAATAGCGCCATAATTAATCACTTCAATTTGATTTTTATCAATGAAATCTTTTAAATCTTGTGAAGTCAAAATGGCTAACTCATCGGCTCTTTTCTTATTGTATGATGATATCTCATTTAGGAAAAGATCATCTGCATATCCAGGGTGTACCATAAATTCTAATGTCCCTGTATTGCGCTTCATAGCATCAATTAAATGATCTAGGGTTGCGTACTCCGCAAAGAATCCTAAATCACAACGTACTTCCGTAGGAAGATTGTCACGAACAGAACGCATAGGTAACTTAAACTCACGACTTAATCTTCGCGCCACTTTATTCAGTCTACTATCTAAATGAACGTGATGATGTGAGTCCAAGTGCGTAATTTTAAAGTGTTCACTGATGCGCTTAATCTGTGCACGCCACTCTTCATAAACTTCGTTAGTATCAATATGCTCTCCTGGAGCATTTTTATCAATCTTAAAAAATCCTTGATCATCCACTAAGGTTTTATGGCTATCAAGCAGGGGTTTTCTTGTGGTTAAGACTAAGTGTACGCCCACTCCAAGATTGGGATTTTGTTTTGCTAAATCGGCTGCTTCCTCCAATAACTTAGGGTCACAGTTTCCTAAAATAGTTGTTGAATTAACGACACCATTTTGATGACTTTCAATGATGGCTCTGGTTATTCCACTTGTAAGTCCATAATCATCCGCATTAAAAATTACTCTACTAATCATTGTAATCTCCTTAATATTTTCTATATGTATTTATTCTATCATAGTATATAACGCTTTCATATGAACTAGGGTTTTAAAAAAAATGCATTATTCTTTGGATAAGATGCATTTTTTAAAAAACTTCTAAATAAGACTCAAGAATCTCAACTACATAATTGGCTTCAATCCATAGAATTATAGCATCCTTTTTATTATGAATGCTATTTAAAGAAGGAGATACACCCGCCATTTTATAGCTTGAAAACTTTAATTCATCTCGATTATTGATTTCCATTACAGAAAGGTTAAATTTTTGGCTCAGACGTTTTATAAGAGAATGTGTTATTTTTCTTTTCTCTTTTAAAGATGTCACATAAGGATGGCTCAGTTGAACTTGAAGTGCAAATACAAACATTTCTATATACGTTCAAGACGCAACATTTCTATCAAAGGTTCTTTAGAAAAGAAACTTGCGATTGCAAATACTTTAACCCGGTCTCCTACTTTTAAATCATGAACATCTACTTTATGAAACTGGTCCACTATAACTGTAGGCTCATCAAAGAATCTCAAACTGAGTGTTCCTTCTAAAAAGCAACCTAAGTTATCCGTAATCTTTAGTTTCACTTTCTTGTCTATAGACTCGACAGTGGCGATAAACTCTAAAATAGGCATTTGCTCATGCAATACCATTGGATTAAGTTGAGGTGGTAGAGATAATGTCATAATCCCATTCGTTACAAACTTGACCCACTGATTTTTCCTAAAAAATTGTACATTAACAGGATCCCCAAAACGATCGTACATTTTAGTATGAGATGTGTGCAGAACCATGGTATCACGGTATTCGTCTTTTCGATATGGTATGGGTTGTACCCAAACACTGCCTTCATCTGTCACACAAATAACTTTGGCATGATATGTTTGTTCTTGCATAGTTCCTCCTAGATAAGTAATGGTTCAATATCAATATAATAGTCACCATCTATATAATAATATGGATATAGGTTATTCTCACAAATATCAAAAAACTTTTGATTCTCTTTGATTAAATCTTCTTTAGAAAGTGAGCTGTCTAATCGTGTTTCAATCACATTAGCGTGCTTTTGAATGGCTTCAAAGTTATTTTCAATGTAATGGTTAGACATGACCAAACAACAGAAACGAATATGTTGCAAATGCTCGTCTGCAAAACTTTGAATCCATAATTCCGGAACATAAAGTCCTTCAACAATTAAGTTTTGATTATTTTCAATAGCTGTTTTAATAATTTCAACTATAATAGGCCACAAATATTCTGTTAAAGCAGCATCCTCTAAAACGCTTATCGGGCAAATACCTGTGCGAATCAAACCCATTTTTATATGATCAATCGATAAATAGGGTGTTTGTGTCTTAACCATTAAGCGATGTGCGAGTGCTGTTTTCCCTGTATGAGAAGCACCCGTTATAATTGTTATCATAAAAATCCTCTTTTCCTAGTTGGTTACATCACCTAAAAAAAGATGGGACTAGCGTATATAGCATTATGAATGTCATTTATATATTTATTATACTAAAAATTAGAGAAATTGAAAAGGTCAAGCTTTTAAACTTGACCTTAATCTATTAGAAAGCAGGTGTACTTGCCCATCCATAATTCTCGATAAGGAAGTTTCTAACCTTGTCAGTTTTCAAAACTTCAACCAATTTTTGTATAGCTTCACTATCATGGTTATCACTTCTTGCAACTAAAGAAATAGCAAAGCCTTCTGTAATTGCATCCGAGGTTTCAACATATAATCTCTGTTCATCGCCGGAAAGTTCCAAACTTTTAGCATAAGTTGGGTACATAATTGCCAGTTCTGTTTCAACATAGCGTTGAGATAAACTGGTTAGAGGCACCTTATCTGCGAAGGATAGTTCCTTAGGATTACTTAAGATATCCGATTCACTAAAATTTGGAGCCTTGGCTAAATCAAGCTGAATCAAGCCCGCTTGATGCAAAAGGTACAGTGCTCTTGAAAAATTGGTTGCATCATCAGGAACAGTAATTTGAGCCTTTTGTGGGATATCGTCTAAATTCGTATAGTTAGGCGAATATAAGGCAAAAGTAGCATGATAAATAGGCATGACTAAGGTTAAATCTGAGTTATTAGCATTATTAAAGGCATCTAAAAAATACTGATGTTGAATCATATTAGCATCCATCTCTTTATCTTTTAATAAGTTATTGGGTGTTTGATAGTCTGTAAACTCATGGATTTTTATTTTTACTCCATCAGCTTCTAAATCAGGTGCAACAAGTTCCAAAACATCTTTCATAGGATAAAAAGCAACCGCAACATCCAATTCTGATGTTTCAGTCTTTGAACTACAAGCTACTAGAAATAACGCAAACATCACTAACACTAGAAATTTTTTCATTTTATAATCTCCTCTATCTGAAATCTATATATCGTGCAATCCAGTTACCCACTGTTTGCACAATTTGAACCAATATTATCATTAGAAAAATAATAATCCACATTAACTTATAATTGAAATTATGATACCCTTCAGCCATCGCCAAATAACCCAATCCTCCCCCACCAATAATACCCATCACCGTAGAATATGATAATAAGGATACAACAGTTGAAGTAAAACTTAAGATTAAACTCGAACGGGCTTCAACTAATAAAAAGTTTTTAAAATATTGAAATTTAGTCGCGCCCATAGCGTAGGATGTTTCATACATATCACGACTCACATCTAATAAGTCTTGTTCTACAAAACGACTGAATAAAGCGATACCCATGATAGACAAAGGAATTTTGGATGCGTTGACACCAAAACCAGTGCCAATAAGCCAACGGTTCATCGGAATCATTACAATTATAAATAACATGAATGGTATTGAGCGTACGATATTTATGCTAGTGGATAGCATAAAGTAAACTAAAGGACGATCATATAGACCCCCTTTGCGAAATACAAAGAGAAAAACACCCAATACTAAGCCTAAAAGCATGCTGATGACCATGGATGCAAAAAGCATATTTAATGTTTCTAAAACAGCTTTTAGAATATCATTTTGATATAGTTGAAATACTGACATCATTTGCCAAATACCTCCTCATATGAAGGGGTTTCCAAAGCCTTTTTGTGGACCTTAAGTACCTTTGAAATCTTACCATCTTCAAGTATCGCAACACGATCACTTAAACTCTGAATAACTTCAATATCATGAGATACAATGACAATAGTGGTCCCCATATCCTTGTTGATGTTTTCCAAAAGCCTTAAAACTTCCTCACGCATTTTACCATCCAAGGCGGAGGTAGGTTCATCACAAAAAATAATTTGCGGTTCTCGCATTAAGGTTCTAGCAATCGCAACACGCTGTTTTTGACCTCCAGATAATGTTTTGATATGTCTATTTTCAAATCCTTCAAGACCCACATATTTCAAGAAATAGCGTGCTTTGTCTTGACTCGCTTTAACATCCTGTTTTAACAATTTATTGGGTAATAGGACATTATCCAAAACATTCAGATTGGATAAAAGATTAAAGTGTTGAAACAAGGTTGCAGTTCTACGAACCAGCTCTAATTGATTGGAAGGCACTAGTTTTTTCCCCATTAAAAAAACATCACCTTCCAGAGGCTTTAAAAATCCATTCATGATACGTAATAAACTGGATTTTCCACTACCTGTTTGACCAATTAAGCCAAAGACTTCATGGGCTTCAATATGAAGATTGATATTCTCTAAAATACGATGCGAATAATTACTATGTTCAAAATCATGTGAAATATTCTCCAAACGAATCATTCACACACCTCTTTCTCTCTTTGCTACCTTAGTATACAAAATAATAAAAGTGATTGGTACTACTATGACTACACCACACTATTATAAATAGGTTTAACATGTTCTTTTTGACGATACACTATCAAGTAAGTTAAACCTAAGGTAATCATGTTTCCAATCAAGATAAGATAGGCAGCACTATAAACTTCACCCAAAGCTCCCCACATCAACTGACCCATGATCATTCCGCTGGTTGTCATCATTTGGAAAGTCCCATTGAATCGTCCCCTCATTTTATTATCGACATAAGCCTGTGTTGAGGAAATTCGTATATTAAATGAAGTTACTGCTAAGATTCCAGTAATAAAGCTTACCACCAACATCCAGCCTATAGGTAAAAATAGTAGAAATCCATTCGTAAAGCATATTATTGTATAAACAAACATCGCAATTGAATATTTATACTCACTTTTAAAGTTAAAGCGATAGTGGATCAATCCACCTATAAACCGCCCCAAAACATTAGCCGTAGAGACAAAGGTAAAGAAAGTATATCCAAGATGGGCTTGGTTTTTAAAGAAAGGCATTTCCAAACTCCCACTGGCAGATCCCTGGAAAAGTGAATTTGCAAAAAAGAAGAGAGTGATTGTAAAAATCCCTTTCTCATTAAAAATATAACGCAACCCCGATTTATATTCTTTCTTAAAGTCATTGAACTTGAATACTTTAACTCCAAGCTCTAGATGCTTTTCGTCCTGATCTAATCGTGTTTCAAAAAGGGCAGCAATTATAAAAGCAAGGGCATTAAATAGAAACAATACTTCAAGACCAATGCTTTTATGAACAAAGGCTGCCACCGGTGTCATAAATGCAGCAATCGGATAAATCATGGATGAGATTGAATAAGCTTTAGAAAAATTACCCTCACTGATATAGCTAGGGTACAAAGAGTCATATGCGACTGAGTACACACTATCTATACTCCCTATAACAAGCGCAAGCATCAAAAATGATGTAAAATTAAGTATTTGATATCTTAATCCCAAAAAGATTAGAAAATAGACAAATCCAGAGACAAAATCCAAGGTATAGACAACCTTCACTCTTGAGAATTTGTCCAGAAAAGTACCCGCGACTAACGGAACAATTAAGCGCGGGATATTATTTAAAGTTAAGTATAAGGCGTAAGCAAAACTTGAATCTGTCATTTCTAAAATAAGAACCGCTAAAGAAAAACCGGCAATTGCATTGCCTAACATTGAAATAATTGAACCCACTGTAATAATCGTGAAGTTTCTTGTCCAAAGTTCTTTAACCATAACTTCACTAGTGTAACATATCTTTCAAACTCGTATCAATAAAAAAGGAACGATATCGTTCCTTAATAGCTTTCTGTTATGTAAATTGAAATATTTGCATGTCTTTCAAAGGGTTCAT
>CAZZFJ010000046.1:0-9101 GCA_964653415.1 uncultured Erysipelothrix sp.
TCGCCTCTTTTACATATTACTTATTCTTATGACTTAAATCTTTTGGATTGAACCTTTGAATAGTGGAATCCATTTGTTTGATAGAAAGCATACTGCCTCCTGGGTTGAGAATTAATACCTTAACTTGACTAATTAGATTATTATTGATTTTAAAAGGGCTTTCCATTTCAAAAATAAAAGTTGAATAGGGCACATCTTGATTTGAAAAGAATACAACTGTAAGTTCATTTTGAATCAACTCAGGATATTTAGCCTTTAAGAAATATGACATATATTCGAAATAATCTCGTAAGAATATACCATTGTTCTCAAGTATTTCAAATATTGATGAATAAAGAGTTACTTCCGAGAGTTTAATTTGATATTTTATTATTTTGCTTAGTTGATTGTTGACATGGTTTTCCTTTCTCTTTTTCATAAGAACTTTTTCCCATATAGTCACATCAATACTTCTTCCAGAAAAATAGTCGATATTAAAGACTGGGAGATCAGATTCAATTGTAAGTATATTAGAAGCATTTAGAATGAAATCAAATTTACTTAAGTTTGTATTATTCACCAAATATGTCGGGATAGACTCGTAATCAATATCAAATTTATCTAAATTAATTCGTTTTGTTATTGATAACATTGATTGTTGATAGTAATCTACGATGATTCCTGCTTTCACTTGTTCATAGTCTGTTGCATTTGCATAAGCAATATTGTATACCAACAAGCATAGCTCAAAGAACATGTAGTCATTTAAGTAGTAACTGTTATTTTGATTGATTAAAGTATAAATTTTTATAGCAAGTGATTGTGTTGCTAACTTTTTTGATATGTTCAGTACCAAGCTACTTGAAGAGTTATATTCCAGGATGTTAAACATTTTACGTATTGAATACTTTATAAAATAGACAACTAAAGTATTTGTGGTACTAGAGGGGGACAAGTTTATATTAATTTCTTTAATTAAGCTCAAATTCAACTGTTTTAATGTCTCATAAGAGCGAGTGTATAGAAATTGATGAGTAGACTTACTTACTTGTGAATTTAAGTCTAAATTAGAGAGTATGTAGTAGGTTATTAAGAGTGTTCTTTGATCATCCATCCCAAACGAAAGTGCGGCTTTATACTCTTGGAATTGCTCAATATTGCTGATTCTTACAAGGTCAAGCGAATCACATAAATGTGTGCTAGATAATATTAAAAGATGTAAAATTCTTCTAAATCCAGAGGTCGTTAATAGTAGATTATGCTTTTCAAGTGCATCATGTAACTTTTCCTTTAATTTATGATACTCAAATGTTTGAATAGATAGCTCTTCAGCGACTTCCTGATAATAAATCGATTGCTCGTTGTCATATCCATAGTAGTCAAAAAAATCTAGGTATGCGCTTAAAATATTCATCCTTGATCCAACAATTTTCATACCATAATAGGGTTTCGACTCTAGTACCAAGTCATATAAAGTCATTATTTCTCTCACGATTTTTAGGTCTAAAGATAATGTTGGTAAACTAATATTTAGCGTTTCTGCAAGCTCCTCAGATTTTAGATAGGAGTCACTGAAAAGTAATATCCGTAGAATCTTTGAAGCACGATATTTCTTATTTACTGTTCTTAACATTGAATCTTCGAGGATACATTTTACTTGTGTTAATACCTTAAGGTACTCTTTACGATTTAAAACCTGAATATAATATCCTAATTTACGATCGCTTTTAAGTATAAAGGGAAAAGAACGCGCATGTAATATCGCGTTTATTTCATTAATTTCAATTTGAATTTTCCTAGAGGAAACACCTAATTTTTCAGAAAGTTCTTCCAATCTAACAAATTTAGTGTTTTCTAGAATTAAAAGCATTTCTAAATGTTCTATCGATAAGTAGTTCACTTTATCACCTTGATTCAATCTTATCATATACTACTCTAGATAACTATTTCTAATGTCTTTAATTTCCTGATCTGTAATTCCATATACTTGTTTAGCATATTCAAGGATTGAAGGATAGTTTTCCAATATCTTTGATATTGCACCTTGCAAGTAGGATTCTTTTGTATCAAATAGTGCATAGAAGTATTTGGCTTGATCTTCATCTTGAGTCAGTGATAAGAAATTCTTGTAGTATAACTTATTCTTCTCTTCTCGAGCTTTTCTCGTTAGCATGTAGTCATAAAATAGATATTTTTCTTCTACACCAAGAATTGCTAGTTGAATCATAACTGAAAATCCAGTACGATCCTTACCACCTTTACAATGCTGATAAATAGGTGAATTTTGCGAATTCATGAAGATGTTAGTAGCTTTTTTGAAACTATCAATCGCAGTGGGATCCGATGCAAATTTTTTCTGCTGTTCAATCATATTTTGTTCTCCAGCATTCGGGTTCATCTTTAGTGCATCCTCAGCAATACTTTTCATTAACTCAGGACTGTCATGTAACTCATTATTTTGCAAACGACCAGCAAACATCGCTATTTCTGCTTCTGGACTAAAATTATAAGAGTTCTCAATTGTTGATGACAGCTTGTTCGGATATTGACTAATCTCTTGCGGACTTCTAAAGTCTACTATTGTCTTAAGCCCCAAACTTTCAACATAGTCTAATCCTTCATCTTTTAAATTAAATAATTGATCTCCTCTAAATATTTTTCCCCAACGAACCCTTCTGTTATCCATTGTTGGATATCCACCGATATCTCTAAAATTATACATACCCGGGATTTTTAGAATTCGCTCACCAAATTGTATCCTTGTTTTATCTGGAAAGACTAACCAGTAGTAAATCCTTTTATCAGAATTGACTCTGTTAAAAGTAAAACTATCCGTAGTATAACGCCCAATTCTATTCTCTTCAAACTGATCAAGATTATGACTATAATAAAGATCAACGTATTCGTAATCATCAATTTTTTCGATATAGCAATGGTTTACATTTTCACCCACAACAAAACATTCACATAAACCAACTCTCATTAATTATCACTCTTCGCTTTCTCCAAGATAGATAGCAAGCTTGAAGGTGCATCAAATGCAGCAATTTGATATTCAACTTTTACTCCTTTATCAAGTAAAGTATTCAATGCTTCTTCCTCATCAAGAGTAAAGCACAAGTCATGGGAGTAGCAGGTTCTATCTTCCCTTGATCGTTGACCCCCATAGTTGATATAATTTACTTCTACTCCGCCCTCTTTTAATTTAAGAACATCACTAAGACTTTCTGCAATTAGGAATGTTGATCGATTAATGGGGTTTTTATTGAATATATCAATAAATTGATTGACACCAAAAACGTGAACTCTTAAATCAGGTGCGGCCATTTTCAATACTTGAATTTGCACTGGATTGTTTACCGCTTTGTCACTTATGCAAATAATTTGATCTGCATTCACATGTCTTAACCATGATGTCGCGACTTGACCATGAATTAACCTATCATCAATACGAATCCATTTGATTGCCATGTTCTATCTCCTTTTCTTTTAACTTATCGGAAATACAAGTTAAACCGTTTTTATATGTTTCTTCTATATTTGTTTTAATATCTTCGATACTATTATTTCTCATGTACATTAACTCTAATAATATGGGTAGATTAAATCCTGAATAAACTAGAATATTTGGGTTTTCAATTGCAAGGTATGTTGCGACATTTGACGGTGTTCCGCCATAAATGTCAGTAAGAATTAGTAACCCCTTGGATGTATCCAAGGAGTTCACTAGTTCTTTACCCTCATTAAGACAGGTATCATAATCCTTACCTTCAACAACACTTAAAACTTTGACATTATTCAGAGTAGTTCCCATAATCATCTCAACACTTTTTATTGCTTCTTGTGCGAAAAATCCATGACTTGATACTAATATTGCAATACCAGACATTATACTATGACTCCGAAACTAAATAGAATTGTTCCTATAATTAAGATACCAAAAATTAAGAATACAAGATATTTTCTAGGCATTTTTTGGTTTACTTTATATAGCCCTAAGGTAATCAGTAGAGGCATTAGTTTTGGCATAACACCATCTAGAAGCTGTTGGAAATTAACAATGGTTTCTTGGACTACAAGTTCATAACCAATATTGATTCTTACAGAAGAACTGATAAGTGCTCCCAAAACGATGATTCCTACCATTGTCGAAAAGTTTACAATAGTACTCATCATTTTTGCATGATCGCCTTGTGTGATGAACTCCATTCCTTTTTCATAACCCATTATTAATCCATAGTATTTAATTGCAATGTTGATACCATTATAAATAACAAACATTAGGATTACACCAATAAAGTTTCCTTGTAGTGCATAAACTGATCCAATACTACCTGCGATAGCCTGTATTGTAAGTTTAAATACAGAATCGCCAATACCAGCTAAAGGACCCATCATACCTGTTTTTACAGCTATTACAGCATCTTTTTGGTCAATTGGTGTTGTTTCCTCAAGTGCAATGGTAATACCTAAGATCATTCCAGTAGCAGTGTTTTGCGACAAGAAGTATTCTAAGTGTCGCTTCATAGCTTCAGCACGAACCTCTTTTGGTTCTCCGTGATATATGCGTTTTAATGCTGGCCCTATTGCTGTTAAAAAGGCAATTGCTTGTGCTGTTGTATGATTTACAGTCAATCCTAGACCAAATATTTGAAGTCTCCAAAATACTTTATTCAAATCTTTTTTTGTAATACGGTTTTCCATTATAGATCATACTCCTTTTCTGTAGAATCAGCGACTGCAGGTTTTTGGGTAGCGGTTTCCCTATTTTCCATAATCCACATATAAATTGTGGCAAAGGCAAGGGATATAATGGTAATAGCAAGAATATCTAAGCTTAAATAAGCATTTAGAACAAATCCAAACATCATAAATCCAAACATACCTTTTTTCAAAATGATAGTCATTAAAATTGATAGACCAACAGCAGGTAAAATTCCTGATGCTTTGGAGATTCCAGTTAAAATATTAGCTGGGATAGCAGATAGTATTGTATCTACAAGACCGGTTCCCAAGAATAATATTATAAATGTAGGAACTGCACGTACTAGAAATTGTAACGCAACAGAAACGTAGTTGATTTGGAGAATTTTATCAAAATCACCAGTTTCTGCAATTCTTAATGCCCATTCTGGGAAGAACTGTTTTAATAGTGTTACAAGTGCATAAAGTTGTTGTGATAAAACTGCTACAGTTGTAGCTAACGTTATACCAGCAGCAATCCCTTGTCCTGTAGTTATGGCAAAGGCTACGCCAACAATGGTTCCAACAATCATGTCTGGAGTTTGATACCCTGCCATGTTTCCTAAACCCATCCACATTAATTCTAAGGTCGCTGAAACGACTAACGCAGTTTTCATATCGCCTAGAATTAGACCCACCATCGGACCAATTAATAAAGGTCGACGCAACATCTGAGGACCTTGATCGTCATACGAACCATACCCAGCCCAAAGCGCAATTAATAAAGATTGAACTAAACTCATTCTTTTCCTCCTTAAACTTATACTTAAGTTTCTATCTAAATAATACCCTAAATCTACCCAACCTCAACTTAAAGTAAGGTCATAAATAATGCAAACTATTACTTGTATTTTTATGCTACGATTGGCGAAAAATATTATAACAAGGCCTTCAGGTATATTGAAGAAACCTTAGTAAGGGAATCTATCTAAATTAGTTTGTTACTGAGGAAACTTTTATATATGCCATCCTCCTCAGAAATAGAAGTAATTTCGTCAGCAATTTCTTTAAGTGGTTGTTTTGCATTTTGCATCGCGACAGCATGGTGAACGGATTCAAACATTGGAATATCGTTAGTACCATCCCCATAGGCGAATGTTTTAAATGGTCCTTCAACTTTTCTAAGAATCGTTTCTATGGCTGTTTTCTTATTGTAACCTTTTAAAGCAATTTCTCCACTTTCAGGGCCAAACTCAAAGACTGTCGAATGATACAACTCAAATAGATTTCCATATTTTTCTTCAACCTCAGCATATGGTAAACCATTTGATATAAAGGATATTTTGTTAATATCATGATATGGAATTTCCGAATGTTCCTTTGTTCTTAAAAGCTCAATAAACCAATTTGGTATTGGATCTTCTTGGTTTATGAATAAGTCTGCATTTTTACTAAAAAGTTTTTTAGCAGCTATTTCTATATTACTGATACAATACTTACTTGGATAAAGTCCTTGGTTACTTTCAAGATAGTATCCAACGTTATTTTCATCCAAGTAATTCATGATTTCATGTACATCCTCTTCCTTCATCTTTTCATGAAGAAGTATCTCTTCATTATATCTAATATAGCTGCCATTAGTCCCAATGACACCATCAAATCCTATTTCAGAGATATCTGGAGTAATTTCAGCAAGCGACCTTCCCGTACAAAGAATAACTTGATTTCCTGCTTCTCTTGTTTGTTTAATTGCGATTGCAGCACTCTTGGGAACAGAACCATCCTGTTGTGTCAATGTTCCGTCAATATCCATAAATATTAGTTTCATCATTTTCATCCTCTCCTTAGACAGAAAATGAAGCATAAACTTTCATCTATGCTTCGCTAATTACTATTCTTGATTACCGTTATTCTCAATTAATTGTTTGTACCAATAGAAACTATCTTTTCTATAGCGCTTGTAATCTCCATTTCCTTTATCATCTGCGTCAACATAAATGAAACCATAGCGCTTACTCATTTGCGATGTACCGCAGCTTACTAAGTCAATACATCCCCATGTAGTATAACCCATAACTTCAACACCTTCTGCAATTGCATCACCAATTGCCTTTACGTGTTTTGAGATATAATCAATTCTATACGGATCATTCACGGTACCATCACTATTTAAGATATCGTGAGCTCCTAGTCCATTTTCGACTACAAACAATGGTACTTGAAATCTATCATACAACTTAATTAGAGAAATTGTAAGACCAATAGGATCAATTGGCCAATCCCACTCTGTAAGCTCTAAATGTTTATTTTTAATAGGACTATCAAATGTTCCTGCTAATTCATTAGCATCTGGTCTCGCCTCACTTACATGTGACATATAGTAGCTAATAGCAACGAAATCAACAGTTCCTTCCTTGAGTATTCTTTTATCTTCTTCAGTGATTTCTACATTTATATTATTATCATTAAAGTATTTCAAGATATATCCTGGGTAATATCCTCGAACTTTAACGTCTGGATAAAACATGTTTAATTGATTTGCTTTTAAAGCTTGTAATTGATCCTCTGGTTTAGTCGTTGCAGCATAAGCTTCAATTTGATTTATCATCCCACCAATCATAAAATCAGGATTAATTTTTCTACCCTCAATAACTGTTTCAGCACTTGCTAGAAACATGTGATGGGAGGCTATATAAGCAGCTTCAAGTTTGTTTTCAACTAAATCTTCAAGGATACCAGCACCTGTATATAAACTATTAAGGTTCATATTCATTTCATTGAATGTAATCCAGTACTTAACTTTATCCTTATAACGACTCATAATTGCTTTGGAAAAGTTGAGGAATAGAGGGATAACTTCTTTACTTAACCATCCATTATATTTCTTTGTAATTTCAATTGGCATCTCATAGTGCGACATCGTCACGAGTGGTTCAATGCCGTATTTATGACACTCATCGAATACTTTATCATAAAACGCTAGACCCTTTTCATTAGGCTGGGTCTCAAACCCAGTAGGAAAAATACGTGCCCATGAGATTGATATTCTAAATACTTTAAATCCCATTTCCGCAAACAATGCTATATCTTCTTTATAGTGATCATAAAAGTGAATTCCTCGACGTTTAGGAAAATCATAGTTTTGAGGGTTGGTCTCATAGTCTTTAAGTTCCTTCGAACTAACATTAAAAGTGAAATTATCCACCTTACCTGTACTATATGGATCCTTATATGCAGCATAATCAGATGTAGACATTCCTTTGCCATCTACATTGTATGCTCCTTCAATTTGGTTTGCAGCTGTTGCCCCTCCCCATAAAAAATCTTTTGGAAATATATTTTTCATTGTTCCTCCTTCAAGGGTATGATACCCTTTATCTTTATAGCCTTATTATATACCAATTGGAATATATGTCAATGTTATTGGAATATATTTCGCTTGCTTTTGATTCCTAAAAAATTTATAATAGGGTAAAGATAAACTATAGGAGGCAATATGACCAATACAGACCTATCAAGCCTTATCACAGATAAGAAACCAGAGTTTACATCTACAGAAGTAAAACTAGCAAACTTTATTCTCAATAATCCCGAGAAACTAAATGCGATATCAACAATCTCACGCTTTTCAAAGGAATCTAATTTTTCTGTTGGCAGTATTATGCGATTTTGTAAAAAGTTAGGTTTTGATGGTTTCTCTGAATTTAAATTCTTCTTAACTAACAATATGATAGAATTTGACACTAAAGACGAGAAAGGATACCTAGATATCCTGTTGGATATCTATTCTAATGAGATGATTCAATTTAAAAATCAGCTAAATATGGAGGGTGTTCAAAAATTAGTTGATCAAATTGATAAAAGTGATTTGATTATATCTATTGGTAAGAACAATAGTTTCACTTCAGCAAGTCAATTTCAATTACGACTGAACAGACAAGGATTTAAATCAGTATCATTTGATGATGAAAGTACTATATTAAATTATGTTGATATACTATCACCCAAGGACTTAGTTATTCTATTCTCAGTATCTGGATATGGTTCTAATGACTATATCTCAATAATTGAAAGTTATCAAAACAACAACATACCAATTGTACTAGTAACGATGAACAAGAATACCGAACTTTACAAGATTTGTAAAGAAGTGATATATATTCCAAATACTAGAATTTCAAAAAACCATATGGCCCTAGATGGTCAAATCCTCTTTCTATTATTCATCGATTTACTCATACATATGATTGCTAATGCCAAGCATAAACAGCAACGATAGTTTTTAGGTATATAAATCACATTATAATTACATGGCCTCTTATGACAACTTAAGAGGTTTTTTATAATCTATTACCTTAAACAGCAACGCCAATAAATTGTATCTATGACGAACATGATACATGAAGTTAGATAAAAGAGTTTAAAAGTCCTATGGTCAC
>CAZZFJ010000047.1:0-8953 GCA_964653415.1 uncultured Erysipelothrix sp.
AGAATACGAATAACAGCCACTAGGCTATCATGAAATCAAGAAAACCTACTAAATAGTAGATTTTTGCATGTTTGAGTGTGAGAATATAGAGAATAATCAGCGAGTGATGTCAAAATGATAGAAGAAATAGATATATAATATTTTAGATTTGGTAAAGCTTAAGGCGTGCCATTCTTTGTGTTTAATAATAAATATGCAGTATTCGGTGCACAACCTGTAGAAGCTTTTAAACAAGTGATAGAGAAGGTGCAAGAAGCATCTTAAGTTATAAAATGTAAGTGCTGATTTTTTGATTAATCACTGTTAGAGACAGAAATATTATTTTATTTATAACCCTGTAGCGATATCTTGTGTTTTTTAATTTATTTTTACATGTGAACCACGTCTCATAACTTTAAAGAACAGAAAATCTTAAAGATTTGTTTGGCATATTAATCGAGAACTTTTTAAGCATAAAAAGAAAGTACTTTGCATAAACCTAATAATACAACTCAAATTTTAAAAAGAGCTATAAATTTAAAGTTTTAAAGATTACGGTGATCAATTGTTTAGCATTATAAATTTTTTCAATTTTTTAACCTTTTGTCATTTGAATGAATGATGAGGGTTTTATTTTTATGGATGGCCAATTTTACAGTGATAAAATATAGTCATATGGCGCATAAAAGGCTCTTAAACTTACGATTATATCAATATAAATTATGATACAATAAAGATAATGGGCAAAACATTTTTTTATTGTGAAATAAAAGTGAGTTAATAACTGTGGGAGGGTTCTATGGAGATTAATCAAAAGCTATTAAAGCCAATAACAGAAGTCAGTTATTTGCGTGCTGATAATGCGGAAAGATATCGAGTTATTGTTCGATATTTTTATGAAGAGTATGAAAAAATTAAATATATGCTTCATCGAGAAGATATTTTAAGAATGATGCAAGAAACTGGATTATTTGATGATTATACTGAGGAATCTTGTCAGCGAGATTTGGATGCATTGGTAGAATGGGGTAATTTGATTGCGATGCAAGATTCATCGAAAGTATCGACTTTGGAAGAATTTAGAAATAGAAAATTTAGATATCAATTGAGTGAATATACCATCGAAATTGAACGAATGACCCAAAGACTTGAAAACCTAGAGATTGAAGGTGCATCACTTGAACCCACACTGCTTGAAAGAATCAGGCAAAACATTGAACAGATTGATGAGATAATCACAGAGCCTTCAATGGCAGTGCATCGTTGGTGGAATAATATTAATGATGACTTTGTGCGACTTAACAGAAACTATCAAGACTATATTCGCGAACTCAATGGGATTAATGCGGACGAAATGTTGATGAGTGAAGAGTTTGTTGTATTTAAAGAGAGAATTCTTCAGTATTTAAGAACTTTTGTAAAAGGCTTACAAGAAGAAGGCATGGTGCTTGAAAGATTTGTGAAAGGGATTGATCCAAATCATATCGATATTATCTTTGACAAAGTCATAGATTATGAAGCCTCCATTCCTCGCATCGATCATCAATTTGATGAAGCACATTATTTGTTGGTGCTGCAAGGAAGATGGGAAAATATTTATAAATGGTTTGTGCCCACAACTTCAGATAGTGAGATTAATCGAATGAGTGACATCACACTTGAAATTATTCGTAAAATTACAAGATATGCCCAACAAATTGGAGAATTTTATCATCGCGGCTCCAATCGTAAAGAAGAATATCGTCACTTAGTACGTATCTTTGATACATGTAGTTCTTTAGAAGACGCTCATAAACTCAGTGCCATGGTTTTTGGTGTGAAGGAGCCCTTTCATTTAAAAAACCTTCAACCACGAGATACAGAAAGTATTCAAAGTGGTGTTTATGATGAAGCTTCAACCTACTATGAAAAAGAGCCCAGAGCCCGTATCAGAACTGAAAGAAAGAAACGCGTCCCTGCGATAGATTATGAATTTGAGAAAAGAATGATTATGCAAGAAATTCAAAATGCAGAAGCGAAGAAAAAACGAATCATTCAAAACTACATCGAAAACCAAGTCATCGATTTTAAAAAATTACCTCTAATTGAAGCCCATACACGAAAAACACTCTTAAGTTGGTTGTCTAAAGGTTTAGCAGACAAGGATTTAAGATCAAGAACTGAATGGGGCCAATACTTTACCGTTGATAAAAATAATACAGAAATTTGTACTTTAAAGAGTGAAGATGGTGATTTAGAGATGCCTGCCTATCGTCTTGTATTTGAAGGAGAGACGCCATGAATCCAATCGAACAGCTTTTTTCAAAACGGATGATTATCAGACGTGTTGATCCAACAACTTTTTATCAAGTAAAAGATGCACTTAAATCCATTCGAAAAATTATGCAAGAAAAATTTGGCTACATTGTAATTTTTACGCCACAACTGATCAAATTAGAAAAGATTCCAGCAATACCAGAAATATGGATGGGCATACAGTCTTTTCAAAGTGTGCGTGAATATCAAATTTTTCTTTATGTATTGATGTTTTTAGAGGATAAAGAAATTGAGGAGCAATTTGTACTATCACATCTGACAGACTTTATTTATCATCAATTTGAAAATGGAGGGATTGATTGGACAAACTATACGACACGTCGTCAACTGATACGTGTCATTCAATATTGTTTGAAAAATCATTTAATGATACTTAATGATGGTGATGCATCAAATTTTGCAAGAGACATCAGTGTTGAAGTGCTTTATGAGAACACGGGATTATCACGTTACTTTATGCGAAATTTCCCCAAAGATATTATGGGATATCAAGACCATGAAGATTTTAAAGAAAGTGATTGGATTGATATTGATGAGGATCGCGGGATTGCAAGAAGACACAGAGTCTATCGCAAACTTCTTTTATCAATGGGAGTTTATGAGGCTGATCAAAATGAAGATTTCTTGTACTTAAAGAATTATCGCAATCAAATTCAACTTGATTTTCAAACTTATTTTGAATGTGATTTACATGTCCATAAATCAAGTGCTTATTTAGTATTGGATGAATTTTGTCGGATGGGTAAAACGTTTCCTGAAAATAATGTCTTTTCCGATCTAGCACTCCTTACAAATCAAAAACTAATGGAAAACGCTTCTAAAAAGCATTATGGAATAGAACATGATGAAAATATCAATCTTGAAAAACATGAGCTCGAACAAATCATTACGAAAATAGTAAAAAAACATATTAATTTATTACCCAAAGCCATACAACAACTCGATACAGAAACGATTACAAAAAATACAATAGACTATATGGAATCCATTGGATTTCTAACACAAAATGATAATATGATTAAAATTTACCCCATCATTGCTAAAGTAGTGGGTGGATATGTGAAGGAGGTCAAATCATGAATAACAAATGGCATATGAACCGTTTTGGGTTGATTGATTTTTGGTATTATGATTATCAAGAGTTTTACTTTAAAGATGGACACATGATGTTAAGAGGTGGTAATGGATCAGGTAAATCAGTGACGATGCAAAGTTTTCTGCCACTTATTTTAGATGGCAATAAAAGCAGTTCTCGACTTGATCCTTTTGGTTCTCGCGATCGAAAAATTGAAGATTATCTACTGGATGAAAAAGGTGAAAGAGACAACCGGATTGGTTATCTATTTTTAGAGTTCAAGCGCAAAGACTTAGAAATATATAAAACAGTGGGTATTGGGATGCAAGCCAGAAGAAACTCACAATTAAACTCTTGGTACTTTGTGATTGAAGATAACAAGCGTATTGGAAAAGATATCATGTTGTATCAAAGGAATCTTGCAATTACAAAACAAAGCCTCAAGAATATCATTGGTGATCAACTGATTGAAACTCAAGGTGAGTATAGTCGCCGTGTGAATGAGGCACTTTTTGGTTTTGAAACAGAACAAGAATACAAAGAAGTTTTAGATCTGATGATACAACTAAGATCACCCAAACTTTCCAACTCCCTAAAACCAATGACTCTCAATGAAATACTCAACAATTCTCTTCAACCCTTAAGTGATGAAGACTTAAGGCCCATGAGTGAAGCCATCACAAGTATGGATGCCACAAAAGATCAAGTGCTTGTTTTAGAAGAAAATGTTAAAGCCAGTCAAAATATTATTGATGTCTATGATAAATACAATCAACGCGTACTTAAGGATAAGATAGAAACTTATTTACAAGTTGAAAAAGAAACAAAAGCTACCACAAGAAAAACACAAACAGCAATTCAAGAACTCCTTGAAGCTGAAACCTTAAAAAAAGACCTCTTAAGTGAGAATATAAATCTTCAAGATGAAATGACAAAACTTCAAGATGAAAAAAGTCATCTTTTAAGAGAGGACTTAGAATCCTTGGTTCATCAAGCAAAAAAAGAGAAACAAGAAATTGAAAATACCAATATAAGTATCAAAGCAAAAGAAACTCAAATTAATGACAAAGAAACATCAAGACGCACTGCAGAAACTGATAAAAACAATAAGAAAGATGAAATACACACACTAAAAAATTCAATCATGGATTCTTTTAAATCACTTGAAAGCATACAAACACAACTTCAGTTTGAAGAGCACACAGCCATTGAAAAAGAGTTTATCAGCAATTTAAATACATCTTATGATACTGGGTATACAACAAAACGGATCACACAAGAGATCAACACAATTCAAGATGCATTTAAGCGATTTGATTCGATTTCTATACTCGAAAATAAATACAATACATATTTAGATATTACTGAAAAAGAACGCTTTGAAAAAGAGACTTTAGAAAAACAACTCAAAAAAGAACACTTAAAAATACAACAACTCATTGAATCTACCATTGTATCCTATTACACATGGAATCAAGAAAATCAGATTTTAAAAATTGACACACCACTTCTTGAAGATATTGCATTTGAAATTGAACAAACTGATACAAAAGATACATCTTCTAAGATTCAAAGTTTAATCTATCAAGTTTATACAAAAAATAATGCAAACTTCATTAGAGAAGAAGAGTCTTTAGCATATCAACTTGAAAAATTAAGAGAAACACAAAAAACATTAAAAGATGCCTTAAAATCATGGCAAGAAATCAAAGACCCAAAGTTACCGCTTGATGAAACAACAGATAAAAATAGAAGCTTGCTTAAAAGCATGAATATCAAGCATACATCACTTTATGAGCTTTTAGAATTTGATGAAGGTGTCTCTCAAACACATAGAAATCAAATTGAAGAAAAATTGCGTCGCACGCATCTATTAGGCGCACAACTCATCAGTCAAAATGATCTTAATAAAGTAACAGAAAAAAACCATGAAACATCAGACCACTACTTAGTAACACGTAAAAATATTGAGACACTAAAACCTTTTATCTTAACTGAAGAATTCTTAACTCAAAAAGATTATTCAGAAATTTTTAGGGCTTTAGGAATCGATGATCATCCACTTAAAAATCAGAAGCCACATTACTTTTATCATGGATTTCATGTTGTTATCTCAACTTTAGAACAAGCCAAGTATATCGGTAAAAAGGCAAGAGAAACTTATAGAAACCAAGAGATAAAGCGCATCACACTAGAACTAGAAGATCATGAGGACGCTATTAAAGATAATTTAAGTAAGCGAGCACACATTGAACAAAAGATCAATCAACTCCACCAAGAATATCAAAACACGCCCACTTTAGATATGATTCATGAATGTCGCGCAGATATCTCATTTAATAACAAACAACTCTTAGAAAAAATAACATCCATCAATAATCTAAAAAAAGAACTTGAAAAAATTATTCATAAAACAAAAGAAGACCGTTTATATGTATCTGAAATTGCCAATAAACTAGGTATATCAAGTACGCATGACAGTTTTAAACGACGCAAAATGAATCTTGAAGATTATAAAGATGAACTGACAAACATGATGAATACACATCAGCTTTATCTTAAAGATCAAGAGCTATTTTATAAATATCAATCGGATATCAACACTTTAGATGAAGATATCGCCATACTCAGAGATGAAGTATCCGTAAGCAAAAGAAAGATAGACCGTCTTGAAACGTCTATCACAAACATAGAAACACAACTCAAACAAAAAGGTTATGAAGACATCAAAAGTAGATTAGAAGCCATTGATATTTCTTTAGAAGAACAACTAAAACAAGAGAAAAAGAATCTTGAAATCATTGGCTCACTCAGTACAAAAATTGATACACTCACCACAACACTTCAAGAACTCAAGATTTCATTTGATGAACAGGTTAAAAAAAGAGAAAAAGCACAAAGCATTTATGAACAAGAACTGGCACTTGGATATGTCTATGATAAAAACCAACCGCAAAAAATTCTAAAAATCATTCAAGAAACAAATCCAAATCTTAAAAACCTAAGAGAAATCGATTATGAACTACAAGAAGCCATTCACAATAACAGAGGCAGTCTTCAAGAGTACAATGTTACAAGACACAGTATCTTTACTGAAGCTGAATCATCAATAAGACTTGACATCTCAGCGCGTTATGCTGGTGAAAACATCAATATCAAAAAGCTCCACGATTACTTAGAGAAAGCCATCGATGAACAAAAACTGCTCTTAGAAGAAAAAGACAGAGAACTCATCGAAGAGATCCTCATCAATACTATCAGTAAGAAAATAAGAAACAGGATTCAAAACTCAAAAGCCTGGGTCGCGCGTATGAACCGTTATATGGATGGCATGAATACCAGTAGCGGTTTGAAACTGAGTTTAAATTGGCAAAGTAAACGCGGAGAAACTGAAGATGAACTCAATTCAGAGAAATTAGTAACACTGATGGAACGCGATGTAAGGCTTTTACGCGATGAAGATAAAAAAGCCCTATCCAAACACTTTGAATCAAAAATTAATCTTGCAAGAAAAAGAGCAGAACTAGAAGATACCCATGAAAGTTTCCATCAAATCATGAGTCGCATTATGGACTTTAGAACGTGGTTCAGTTTTAAAATTATGGTTCAAAAACAAGGTGAACGAAAAAAGGAACTCACAAACAACATCTTCAACACCTATAGTGGTGGTGAAAAGGCGATGTCGATGTATATTCCACTTTTCTCTGCTCTTGCGGCTAAATATGAAGGCGGTAGAAAAGATGCACCTCTGATCATTGCACTGGATGAAGCATTTGCTGGGGTGGATGAAAATAACATCGAAAATATGTTTGAACTCATCCGTAACTTTAAATTTGATTACATTATGAACTCACAAGTCTTGTGGGGTGATTATCCAAGTGTAAAATCCCTTGCAATTTATGAGCTTTTCAGACCAGAAAATGTACCTTATGTTTCCATCGTTGGTTATGAGTGGAATGGCGCCACAAAAAGGATGGTGACTTAATGTTGCAACAAGAGTTTTATGAATATTTAAGAGACGGTAATTTTGAAACATTCATGAAGGCTTGGAAACTCCAGTTTCAAAAATATGGAACATTGGGCGGTACAGCAGTGATCTTTTTAAATCAAGAAAATAGAGAAGACATTGAAAATCTTTTAGGACTCAATACTAAAAACTTATCGCAAATCAAGTTAAGTTGGCGAAAATTTAAACAAATACTTTCAAAAACCCGCTATGCTGATGTAGATTTTGTCAATGTACTTGAACTTTATTTTGATAAAGAACTCATCACACAGAAAACAAAACAAGAAAGAAATCGTCAGCGAACCGATCAATTCTTTGAAAAGCTCCTAGAAGAAACCCTCAGTGACATTACAAAGCACTGGATTGAAGATATTCTTCAAAGCAAATCTTCAATCTATCAAGAAGTACTTAAAAATAAAGGCAATGAAAAACAAGAATATAAAGACATACACACAATCACAAAAGCAATCGATCAATTACCCGTATATCAAAATAGACAAATAAGCCTTGCGGTTTTCGCATCACAAATTACAGGAGATCCCCATGCTTTTGATCAAAAGACACGCCTCTATTTTTACTTAACCCAAGCCCTTCGCTACATATCAAGTATTAAGGATGGTACATTCATTAAATACACAAATACTGAACTTTTAACACGATTTGGTTTGTTTAAAGAAGATATCAATAACTTTTGCAGTATTTACGGCTTTAGTGCACTAAAAGAAAAAAAGTCCCATCCAGGATGGGAAGGGTTTTATCAAAGTAAAGAATCATGGAATGTCAACTTAAACAATGTTTTAAACATTGATGAGATAGATTTAAAAAACATCAAAAAAATATACATCGTAGAAAACCCATCCATCTTTGAAGCCCTTGTTAAAAAGGCACAAAACAAAAACATCACATCAGCTTTTATCTGTAGTTATGGTCAACCCACACAAGTAGTTTATGCCTTACTTAATAAACTACAAAAACAAAACACCCCCATGTTTTATGCAGGGGATTTTGATCCTGAAGGTTTGCTTATTGCACAAAAGCTTTTAAATCAATATCCAAACCTTGATTTATGGCTTTATACTGAAGATGATTATTTTGCACAAGCATCAGATATCAAGGCCAGTGCAAAAAGAAGAAAAATGTTTTTACACCTCAGTGATTTAAGACTCATTGAAATTGCTGAGCTTATTGAAAATTATGGTGTAGGTTATCAAGAAAATATGATTGACAAATACCTTCAAGATATAAAAAAAATATAAGTTCGAAAGGAAAAGTTCTCATGAAAAATAAACAAACAATTCTAACAATCGATATTGGGACTACCAACATCTCTTGCTATATCTATAAAGAAAATCAAAATAACACATAAATATCAAACAAGCATTCAAACAAGTGCACATCACACACAAAAAATGCAAAAGAAATCTTAAGCTATCTTAAAGATGTCATCAATCAAGCAATAGAAAAAGAAAACATCACAGATATCGCAATTTCTACTGACATGCATACATTACTTTATTTGGACGGATCCTTTCAACCACTAAGGTCCTTGCATTTGTGGCTTGATACAAGTTCTGAGT
>CAZZFJ010000048.1:0-8426 GCA_964653415.1 uncultured Erysipelothrix sp.
GGTACTTCCATACCTTCCCATTGAGGGAATGCTACGATAGCTTCTGCGCCCCATGTTTTAAGGTCGTCAAGTTGTGATGTCATTTCAGCTGCATCATTACTTGTGTAGATTTTATATTCTACTTCATCGCCTAAAGCTTTGGCTTGTGCTTCTGCATGATATGCAACCGCTGCAACCCAACCGTGTGTTACAGCTGGTGCTAAGATACCAATCTTATGTTTTTCAGCTGGTTTTTCGCCATCATCTTTTGAACAACCAACAAGACCTACTGCTAAGATCAGTACAAGTAAACTCATTAATATACGCTTCATAAATAATTTCCTCCTTCTTATGCATTCGTATATGTTTTCTTACTTTGTGTAAGTTAAAACCAATGTTATTGTGATATGGATTCGAGAATTTCAAGTGTTTGAATCACTTGATTTTCACTCACATAGGGAGAATCGATATCTTCTTTGATACAAGCTACGAAATGTTTTAACTCATTGAGATACATTTCCGTAGGTGGGACGTTGATGCCCGTTTCAATTTTATTTTTTTCTTCAACATCATAAACAATTTTATCCTGATCAGCTGGATAAGCTATGAGGTTTTGTCCATCATTAACTAAGTAGGCTTCTTCAAAGTAAACATGCCAGCGAGCTGTAAAGGGAATGTTGGCATTGAGCCAGGCTGCTTCTGCAAGGACATTGATGCCATCATAATCGTATAGGAAACGATAATGTTCTGGGAAAGCAAGTTTTCCTTGGGATTTGTATACTGTATACTCTTTGGGTTTTCCAAATAGACTCACAATCATATCCAAATCATGAATATGAAGATCAAAAGGAATTAATCCTGCTTTATCTTTATCAAACATCCACGATCCAGAACCCCAAGATGGTTTGGCGGAAAGTCTTTCAAATACAGCATCCAGTGGTTTTCCAAATCGTTTATCTTTAATAATTTCTCTTAAGATTTCAGTTTGTTTTGTAAATTGCACAACATGTGCAACATAGAGATGTAAGTTCTTTTCTTTTGCAAGTGCAAAAAGATGTCTTGCATCCTTGGATTTTAGTGCCAAAGGTTTTTCACAAATTACGTTTTTACCAGCCAATAATGCTTCCTCAACATTTTGTGGGTGTAAGAATGTTGGTGTACAGATATCAATGACATCCACATCAACATGTTTCACCATTTCCGTAATACTTGGGAAAATCGGAATATTCCAAGCTTGTGCCTTCTCTTTATCAGCTTGAGTTACGCCAACAGAGGCAATAACTTCTACTGCTTCAATATGTTTGAAGTTGGAATAATGTACAGTCCCCATGCCGCCTAAACCAACGATAGCAATCTTCAACATCTTATGAACCTACTTTCAATCCGAGTTTTTCTAAGTACGTTTTGGAAGTGCGTACTGCTTGATTAATTTCTTCTAGATCTTTTGGACCTTTTTCTGTAAACTCAATTTCTATACTGAGTGGCGCATCATTATGTGCCTCATCCAGTACTTGAATAATACCCGCAAGATCCAAATTCCCCTCACCCAGTGCTGGGAAGTCCCACACATCCTTATCTCCTTTTTTATCTTTGAGATGGACGTATTTCACAACATCAACTGCCTTTTTTAAATCTTCTACAGGATCAACATCACCATAGAAAACAGCATTGGCACTATCGTATGCAATGAAAATAACATCAGAGTGTAAAGGTGCAATGAGATCTTTGAGAATGGCTGCTGTTCCATGATCATGACCATGAACTTCAATAACCATCTTCATATTCTTTTCTTTGAGTATGGGTTCGAAAATCTTTAATTGTTTTAGTATCGCATCATTTCCACTGTTGTCGACATCTTCCAGATGTGCCTCTCCTACAGAGGTTACGATGTACTCACAACCAAAGAAATTAGCGAGGTGTATATTTTTTATGAAGTCCTCAATGCGGGTTTCATCCATAAGACTGGTATGTCCACTCATTGCAATGGGAGTTAAACCTTTCTTTTTAAGAAGCGCTTTTACTTCCAACAATCTTTCAAATGAGTGATCATAAAAAACATGTTCAGTCCATCCTTTGGTGGCGGTTAATTCTATATACTGAAACCCCGCACTGGCTATGCCTTCAACAGCATCTTCCAGGGAGTATCCGTGATAGCAATTTGAGTTAACGATAATTTTTCTTTCCATATTAATCCTCCAAGTCTACCCAGCGGTTTTCTTTGGAACTCTTGATACTGGCTTCAACCAATGTCATCAGCTGATGTCCCTTCTCAAAGTCCACATATGAATCTGAGCTATCTACATAACCTAAGATATGATTGTAAAATTCAGAGATAGAATTTTTAAAGGCGTCTGCCCATCCAACTGCATGACCATTGGGCAATGCAATAAAGCTTCGATTGGATGCGTCTAAGTATTTCGCATCAGCATAAATCATTTCATTACCTTCATCTCGTTTACCAACAATCAGACGATCAGCAGTTTCTTGATTCCAAGTTAAAGATGCTTTAGACCCACTGAGTGTTAGTGACAAGCCATTTTTAAAGCCTCCTGTAACTTGCGAGAGGTTGAGCGATACTTTGGTACCATCTTCCAGTTCACAGATCATCATGGCCGCATCTTCATTTAAGACCTTCACAGGCTTTTTATCTCCTACATAGGTTTGTGAAAAAGTTTCGCCAACAGTTTCACGCTGAAAACGGGTTGGATACACAGTAATTAAATTCGCAAAAACACGTTTAATTTTTTGTCCTGTAGTAAATTGGACCAAATCAAATAAGTGAGTTCCAATATCTGCAACTGTTCGAGATGGCCCCACGAGTTTGGGATCAAAGTGCCAGTCATAATCGGTGTCATACATGAGCCAATCTTGAATGTACTCTCCCTTTACTAAAAGGAGATCGCCAATATCATTTGCTGCTCGATATTTCATTTCTCTAACCATCGCATTACTACGATAGTTTAAGTTAACCGCATGCTTGACAGATTTTGATTTTGCGAGTTCCTTAAGCTCATAGGACTCTTCTGCAGTTAATGACAGTGGTTTTTCACAAAACACATGTTTATTATTTTCTAAGGCTTTCTTAGCCATTTCATAGTGTAAGAAATTGGGGGTACAAATATGAATTACATCCAAGTCATCTAATTTGAACAGATCATCGTATTGAGTGAATTGATGTTCAATACCATAATGTTCTGCAAATGATTTTAGTGCTTCTTCATTAGGCTCCACAACCGCAATGATTTCTGTGTTGGGAAGTCTTCGAATCGCTTCATAGTGTTGTTTACCAATAAATCCAGGTCCGACAAGGGCAATTTTAAGTTTATTACCAGGCATAATTTATGCTCCTTTACTGTAAATTACATTTGTTTTACACTCTCTTTACACTTATGATAGGGTTATCATTGGCTAAAGTCAAGACTTTTTAGGGATAATTCGCGTAATTAATGTAAATAAATTTTATTTTACATAATAATCCCACAAAGTTTATGTAAGGCGTTGCAGTATCATACATTGTTCGCTATAATATGTAGCATAGGAGGTCCATATTTTGAAAAAAAATATAACAATTACAGACGTAGCACTAAAGGCGGGGGTTTCTACTGCAACTGTATCACGAGTTATCAATGGGAAAGATAAAGTAAGTGAGTCCACCAAACAAGCCGTATTGGAAGCTATAGAAGTCTTAGATTTTAAAATTAAACAAGATGAAGAGCTTTATGACCAAGACTCAAAAACTATCCTAGTTTTTGTTACTGAACTCAACAACCCATTTTTTGTACCAGTTATCAACGGAATTCAAAACTCAATTCACAGACATGGTTATGACCTTCTCATCTTACAAACTAAGGAATTATACAAAGAATTTGATGATTATGAATCCGTACTGAAATCACAACGCTTCGCAGGAGTTATCTTTTTATCTTCTGTTACCAGTAAGCAACTTGAAATCATTACACAAAAACTTACTTACCGTTTACCTATAGTACTTTGTTCAGAGTATGTTGAAGATGCAGATATTCCCTATGTATGTATTGATGATATTGCATCAATGCGACTAGCTACCAAATATGCTTTGTCAATTGGGCGAAGAAATATTGCTTTTCTCAACACAACCTATGACCAAAGCTATGCTCGAAGAAGAGAGCGTGGCTTTAGAGAGGTTATGAATGAGCATAAGGTAGAAATCAAAGAAGACTTAGTCGTTAACTTATCATCTGTATCATACAATCTAGCTTATGCCCACAGCATGTATCTTTTATCACAAGATACCCCACCTGATACCATCATTTGTGTATCCGATGTATATGGTGTGGCTGCGATAAATGCCGCAAAGAAAATGAAGCTTAGAGTCCCTGAAGATGTTGCCGTCATTGGTTTTGATAACATCGACTTATCAACCATGGTCTCTCCTACTTTGACCACCATTGATCAGCCCACCTATATGTTAGGCTATCAAGCAGGTGTGCTCTTACTGGAGAAAATTGACAATCCCAACATCCCCAACAAAAAACTCTATCTCGAAACAGAGTTAATCATTAGAGAATCAACACCCATAGTGGTATAAAAGGAGGATTTATGAAATTTGGAATAAACAGCGCTATCTTAGGACATTACAATTTGGAAGACATGTTAGAATTTACCCACAGTATTGGCTATGATTCAATTGAAGTGGCTTGCTGGCCCCAAGGAAAAGCAGAAAGACGTTATGCTGGAGTCTCCCATATTGATGTAGATCATGTTGATAAGGATAAAATCTTAAACTTATTCAAAAAGTACCAAACCGAAATCTCAGCCTTGGCTTACTATCCCAACTTATTGGATCATGATGACTCCGTTAAGAAAGCCAGTAAAGCCCATCTTTTAAAAGTTATTGATGCTGCAGCCTTACTTGATGTTAATATGGTAACCACCTTCATTGGTCGTGATCATACATTGAATATTGATGAGAACTTTAAACTTTTTGAAGAAACATGGCCTTCTATCATTGAATACGCTCAAGAAAAAAATGTTAAGATTGCAATTGAAAACTGCCCAATGTTGTTTTCAAAAGATGAGTGGCCTGGTGGAAAGAACTTAATGACAACACCCAAGAATTTCCGAAGAGCTTTTGAAATTATTCCCAACGAAAATTTTGGCATTAATTACGATCCATCCCACTTTATTTGGCAACATATTGACTATATCAAACCGCTCTATGAATTTAAGGACAAAATCTTCCATGTACATTTCAAAGATATTAAACTCTATCATGAGAAACTGGATGATGTAGGTATTATGGCATACCCCCTAGAGTATATGGCCCCAAAACTCCCTGGATTAGGAGATGTAAATTGGTCGCAATATGTATCTGCTCTGAATGATATTGGTTTTAAAGGACATGCAGTAGTAGAAGTTGAAGATAAATCCTATGAAGATAGTATTGAAACCATCAACAACTCTTGCATCCTGAGTTATCGTTACCTCAAACAATTTATAGTTTAAAAAACAACCCTTTTAACTCTATGTTAGAAGGGTTGTTTTAATCTCTAGTATTGTTATATAAACTCTTGATCCTCAAAATTTAGATAGATGGTACTTTCCAAGATTTGATTCTTATATTTTTTTGCTTTATCAGAGAAAAATAGAACCATGACTGCTACTTCTAATTTTTCACTGGATAAAGCATGCGGGGAATTATTTGAGAATAATTTTATATGGGCTGCATGATGCCAGTAGCCCGCCTTTTGATAAAAAGGGATGAGGGATTGATGACATGTAAAGATACCAAAGTCTGCACCAGAGTGTTGTTTACACCACTGTGTAGCAGAGGCTACATTTTTTAAAGCAAGTCCCATTCTTCGATACTTTTCATCTGTAACAACACAACTCAAACTAACAATCTGAAAGGATTGATGCAACAGTTGAATCTTCCAGTGAATCACTCCAGCATAGCTTAGGATGTCATGATTTGTTTGAATATAAAAAGATCGCACATTAAATTTCTTAGGATGTAATGGGACTTCATGATTCGTTTGAGGGTATGTGATATATACTAAGTCTGATATTTGATTATGAATAGGTTCTGGGAGTTTGAAATAATCTTCTGATCTAAGTATTATCTTCATCTAAGACTCCTTTAGTTTTCAATATCTTTAACACATCGAAAACTAAGATTACTTGATGCTGTTAGACGGTCGATACCATTTCGTGCTGCGAGTCGATATCGGTTGCAATAACTGTGATGGCATAAAAAGGATCCACCGCGTGCTGCAAATTCTAAGTGCTTTTCATGATTAGCAATTTGTTTTTCAAGGGACTCTTTTTGGATATCTATTAAAGGGATTCGTGCTGGGTTGGAACACATTTCCCAGACATTACCCAACATTTGACTCACGCCATAATCATTGGTATAAAAACTGTCTACTGGAGATGTTCCGATATAACCATCATCTGCTGTATTTTCATAAGGGAAAGTCCCTTGCCAAACATTGGCACGATGTATTGTATCAAAGAGTTCATTTCCCCAAGGAAATACTAAGTCTTCACTGCCACCACGCGCAGCAATTTCCCACTCAATTTCTGAAGGGAGTCTTTTTGAAGCCCACTTGGCGTACATTAATGCATCAAAGCGACTAACATGAACCACAGGATGATCTAAAAGATCCAGATAACTTCTCTTATCACCAAAGGGATACTTCCAATTGGCACCTTTAACATCTTGCCACCAATTTAAATTCTGGACACTTTCTCTTTGTGTGTTCTCATCTAAGAGTAAGTAGAAGACAAAGGAACTCCCCAGTTTCTCTGCTTCAGTAATGTAGTGAGTTTCATCTACAAACTTTGCAAACTCGCGGTTACTCACCGTTGTCTTATCAATATAAAAACTATCAATTTCGACATTGATTGCAGGTCCTTCTTGATCGATACTGTGACCTAAATTATCATCAGTACCTACTTTATAATTTCCACCAGGTATTTTTATCATACGATCTTCCCTTCTATTTTACTATAAGCATTAAAACACCGACCATACCCGTTAACACCATGACAAGTGTAGGGTCTAGCTTTGTTTTATTAAGAATAAAAAGTGAGCCTAAAAACAAAATGAAATTAAATGGATTGAATGAAGGTTTTATAAAAGCTGTCATCACCAAAGATATGGCGGCAATCAAGATAAGTGCAACCACTGCAGGTCGTAAGCTCTCTAAGATGGATTTCATAATCTTAATAGAACTGAAGCGAAAATAAACATAACCTAAAATCATCACTATAATAAGGGATGGGATGATATTACCCAATGTTGCGACAATCGCACCTGGTATCCCAGCAATCTGAAGTCCTACAAAAGTTGCGGAGTTTAAAGCAATGGGGCCGGGTGTCATTTGTGATATTGTAATTAAATCTGCAAATTCTGCGGTACTGAGCCATGCATGTTTGGTGACAACTTGATTGAAAATTGGCGTCATTGCAGCATAACCTCCCCCAAAACTGGTGAGGCCAACTTGGAAAAAAGCCCATAAGAGTTGAATATAAATCATGCTTTCATCCTCCAGAAGTGTTTGATTACTCCATATATAATGACTGCAATAATAATAAAGAGTATATTAATACTTAGAACATAGCCTGCAATAAAAACAAGAAGCATAATCATATAACTGTCTTTTCTTTTTTCTTGCATGATGGCTTTAAACATCTTAAGCACCACATCGACAACAATCGCTGCAACGCCAGCTGCCATAGCTGTTAAAGCAGCATTGATATAGATGTTTTGTTTGAAAGCAACATAAAAATATGAAATAACTGAAAGAATTAATAAGGGCGGTAAAATGGTAGCAAGTGTTGCGGCGATAACGCCTGTTACCCCATTAACCTTATATCCAATTAAAATTGCAGCATTGACCGCAAGGGATCCTGGTGAACTTTGGGCTATGGCCACAAGATCCATCATTTCATTTTCTTCAATCCACCCTAAATCCTCAACGAAGCGATTGCGAAGTAAAGGTACAATCACATATCCTCCACCAAAAGTGAAGGCGCTAAGTCTGAAGGATGATGTAAATAATATCAGTAATTTTTTCATGATATAACCTTCTTCTCTTAATTATTATAGCACTTTTAAAATTATCATTCCCTAATAAAAATAAGAAGGGTATGTCCTTAATTTTTGGACATACCACAGTGCTACTCAAAAATAATTTCGTTTTGTAATCTTAAGTACTCTAAAAGTTTGACAACTTGAGTGGTCTGCTTGATATGCTCATCGTAGTAGGATGCATCATCCATTTGGATACAGTTGAATATTTCTTTAAGGGAATAATACATATTACTGTAGGACTGCATTTGTGTTATCGCTTGATCATCATCATAGATCACGGTATCTAAGACACTGACTGCTGTGTTAGATTGTATTGTGTAATGTTCTCCTTCAATCAAAAATCCACTACGCCCTTGGCTGATTTTACTGA
>CAZZFJ010000049.1:0-7755 GCA_964653415.1 uncultured Erysipelothrix sp.
AAGACAGCCTTAGCTGTCTTTTTCATTATTATTTAAGAAATGCACGTAGCATCCAAGTATGCTTTTCAAGATTATTTTTGGTTGCAATTAGCATATCATTTGTAACATCATCACCGGCTTCAGCGGTTAGGTCAATTCCTTGTTTCAATTTTTCAATAATAATGGTGAAGTCGTTTTTCACGGATTGTACCATTTTATGTGCTTCCATTTGATCTTTGTATGGATGTTCTTTAATCCAAGAGACATCTAAGAATTCTTGAAGCGTTGAAACAGGCTCTAATTCAAGAGCAAGCATTCTCTCGGCATACTCATCGAGGTAAGTATTTACCTCATCATAGTAGTCTTCAAAGGTTGCATGAAGTGTGAAAAATTGATCGCCTTCTACAAACCAATGGTATTGATGCAACTTGATATAGAGAACACCCATGGTTCCTACAAGTTGATTTAAGTAATTTTGTATCATAAACAAATACCTCCTTATTCTCATTATAGACCTTCTCTTAAGATAAGCAAAATATTAATGCTTTGAATATTTTTACATTAATGTAAAGTTTTCAATGTAATTATGAAAGAATTACATTATATTTGTAAAAAGGCTTGAAACTTCTATTGAATAGTGCTATTATTCATTCACAAGATAAAGGAGAAACGTAATGAAAAGATTTATCAAGTATTCGATGATGGCTGTTCTTGCGCTTAGTTTAGCGGCATGTTCTACAGACAAACCATCTGATGGTACCAAGGTAGTCCTTGGAGCAAACTTTGATTTAACTGGCGCAGGCGCTCAATACGGAGAAGCCGAGAAAAAAGGCACAGAACTCGCAGTTAAACTTTACAATGAAGCCGGCGGCTTCAAAGGGGAGAACGTAGAACTCATTATTGTCGATGGTAAATCCGAT
Organism: uncultured Erysipelothrix sp.; assembly: GCA_964653415.1. GTDB lineage: Bacteria > Bacillota_I > Bacilli_A > Erysipelotrichales > Erysipelotrichaceae > Erysipelothrix. The sequence continues at coordinate 900 of CAZZFJ010000049.1, forward strand.
CCTCAAGAGTCCTATCAGGCCCAGACCAAACTAGCAGAAAAGGGTGTCTTTGCGATTGTAGGTGCTACAATTTCCGGAACATCTGAACAAGCAGTTCGTGCTTCGGGTGAAGTTGAAGTTCCAACCGTTTCGCCTTCAGCGACTTCGGACTTAGTTACAAATGATGGAACCAAGGGTCATCCTTATGGTTATCGTGTTTGTTACTCAGATATGTTCCAAGCTGTAACTATGGCTAACTTTACCAAAGACAAAGGTTTTACAAAAGTTGCAGTTATTGCTGATAGTTCCAGTGAGTATGCTCAAGGACTATCCAAAAAATACATTGAGACTGTTGAGGATCTTGGTGTAGCGGTTGTGGTTACTGAATACTATACAGCTGGAGATTCTGATTTCTCAGCGATGCTTACCAAAGTTAAGGGAAACCCAAATGTTGAAGCCATTTTTATTCCTGGCTACTATAGTGAAGTAGGTCCACTTTTAGCCCAAGCCCATGATCTAGGTTTAAACCTACCTGTCTTAGGTGTTGATGGTTATGAAAGTAATGAGTTTATTGAACTAGCTGGTGCTGAAGCACTGAATAATGTTTTCTACTCAAATCACTATTCAAAATTAATCGACTCTGAAGCGCACTCAAAATTTGTGGATGCTTTTGAAAAAGAATATGGTGAGAAACCTAATGGATTCTCAGCACTTGCATATGATGCAACTAACCTAGTCTTGGATGCACTGGGTCGTGCTGGAGAAGCAGATGCTAAAAAAGTCAATGAAGCTATTAAGAATACAAAGAACTTTGAAGCAGTCACAGGAGTTATTTCAATTAATGATCTCCACAATGCTGAAAAAGCAACTTATGTTGTTGAGCTTAAAGATGGTGTTGAGGTTAACGCCACAATAGTTGAACCTTAAGATTAGTCAAGAAAGGGCGAGATATACTCGCCCTATTTTATCTAAATGGAGAGGAGGCAGTATAACTCAATCAGAGTTATACAAAGGATATGGATCAAATTGTTCAACAATTACTAAACGGACTAACTATTGGGAGTATTTATGCTTTAATTGCTCTTGGGTATACCATGATATATGGGATAATGAAATTGATTAACTTTGCACATGGTGAAATATTTATGCTGGGTGCCTATATGTCTTATGTCGCAATGGTAAAACTTAAAATGCCTTTTTTGGCTGCTTTAGTTTTTTCCATGGTTGTTTCTGGCTTTGTAGGCTTTCTTATTGAGCGTATTGCATATCGACCCTTAAGAAATTCGAGTCGAGTCAGTGCTTTGATTACTGCAATTGGGGTTTCTATATTAATTCAGAATTTAGTAATGCGTTATTTTGGTGCAGATATTATCGCACTTCCAAAGTTAGAATTGTTTCAATCAATCACTCTTGGAAATATTGTAATTAGTGGTAATCAAATCATAATTTTTACCATCACCATCATACTTTTAATTGTCTTACAATATATTGTTTATAAAACAGATTTTGGGCGAGCTATGCGTGCAGTGTCTACTGATGCTGAGGCTGCTTCTTTAATGGGAATCGATGTCAATAAAACGATTACTATCACCTTTGTTTTAGGGAGTGTTTTAGCTGCAGCGGCAGGTACTTTAGTTGCGAATTACTATGGCAACATTACTCCACTAATGGGTGTCACACGCGGTCTAAAAGCCTTTATAGCTGCGGTATTTGGAGGGATTGGATTACTGAATGGAGCGGTATTGGGAAGCTTTGTTATTGGTGGAATTGAAACTTTAATAGCCATGACAAAGTTTACAATGTGGCGTGAAGCTGCCGTGTATTTTGTACTTATACTCATTTTAATCTTAAAACCCACAGGATTATTAGGTAAGAAAGGTGGGCAAAAGGTATGAAACATCAGTCAAATAAACGCATCAATCTAGGGACAGTTTTATGGCTATTACTAGCAGTAGGTGGACTCATTATTTTCAATATACTCTTTAAAACCGGAACACTGAAGCGCTCTTCGGAAATCGCTATTATTACAGTTTTAATTAATATAATGCTTGCAGCTTCTCTTAATCTAATTCTTGGTGTTGCGGGGCAATTTTCTTTAGGGCATGCTGGATTTATGGCAATTGGTGCCTATAGTGTTGCGATTGTTTTACAAAAATTACCTTCCACTTTTGGTTTTTTCTTAGGGATTGTAGTAGGACTTGTTGTGACATCCATTGTATCTTTAATCGTTGCGATTCCAACATTGCGCTTAAAAGGGGATTATTTGGCTATTGCAACATTAGGAGTAGCTGAGATTATTCGCATTGTGATCACAAACTTTAGTTCATTAACCGGGGGACCTATTGGAATGCGAAACATCCATTCAGTTCCTGATTTCAATATGATTTATATTTTTACGGTGATTTCATTGGTGATTCTAACAAGTTTACGAAATTCTCGATTTGGTCGTGCTTGGAAAGGAGTTCAAGAAGATGAAATCGCATCCTCAGCTATGGGGATTAACTTGACTCAAAAGAAGGTAACAGCATTTTTAATCGGTGCGATGGTTGCAAGTGTTGCAGGTGCCATTTTCGCTTCTTATTTTACGATGATTCAGCCAGTCTCCTTTGACTTTAATAAATCTGTTGATATTTTAGTCATTGTCGTATTGGGTGGACTGGGGAGTTTTACAGGTACCGTCATCTCAGCATCTGTTATCGGCTTTATAAATGTTTTCTTCCAAAGTTTTGCACAGGAACGCGTCATTATTTACTCAGTGCTTCTCATTGTAATGATGATCTTTAAACCTGGTGGTCTACTTGGTGACCATGAAATAAGCTTAAGAAAAATCAATTTCAAAAAAAATAATACAAGAAGTAAACAGGAAGGGGTAAAGCTATGACTCTTTTAAGTATTAAAAATCTTACGCAAAAGTTTGGTGGCGTCGTTGCAGTTTCAGATGTCAGTTTAGATATTGAAAAAGGACAAAAAGTCGGAATTATTGGGCCTAATGGTGCAGGAAAAACAACCTTCTTCAATTGCTTAACTGGTTTTTATACGCCAACTGAGGGTAAAGTTATCTATCATAATGAAACTCAAAAACCTGTTGAACTTCAAAAAATGCGAGTTGATAAGATTACTTCTTTAGGATTCGCAAGAACCTTTCAAAATATTCGTCTGTTTAAGGACTTAACCCTTCTTGAGAACATTAAAATTGCGATGGATTACAACATCAAGTACAACCATTTCGATGCGATTTTAAGAACCAAGAACTATTATCGTGAAGAGCGCATTATAGATGAAAAGGCTAAGCAATATTTAGATATTACGGATTTAATTGAGAAACAGGACTGGAAAGCAAGTGCTTTATCCTATGGTGATCAAAGAAGACTGGAAATCGCAAGAGCGCTTGCGACAGGCGCTAAAACACTTTTCTTAGATGAACCAGCTGCTGGTATGAATCCCCAAGAAACTCAAGACTTAATTCATTTTATTAATCTTATTCATGAGAAGTTTGATTTAACAATTGTATTGATTGAACATGATATGAATTTAGTAATGACTGTTTGTGAACAGATTTTTGTTTTAAACTATGGTGAACTCATTGCACAAGGGGATCCCAAATCTATTCGTCAAAATCCAATAGTGATTGATGCCTATCTGGGAACAGGAGATTAGAAATGTTAAAAATAAAAAACTTAAATGTGAAGTATGGAGCCATTCACGCACTAAAAGATGTCAGTATTGAGGTTACTGATGGTAAAATTATTACGCTCATTGGAGCTAATGGTGCTGGTAAAAGTACCTTACTTAAAACGATTTCTGGCCTTTTAAAACCCAGTGATGGGGAGATTGTCTTTGAAGGTGAGGCGATTAGTGGAGAGAAACCACAGAAAATTGTAAAAAAAGGCGTCATTCATGTGCCAGAAGGAAGACGAATTTTTGCAGGGATGAGTGTAGAGGAGAATCTCAAGTTAGGTGCCTTTACACGTAAAGATAAAAGTAGTTTACAAGAAGATTTAGATAACATTTATAAAAGATTTGAAATTCTAGGCGTTAGAAAACATCAAAATGCAGATACTTTAAGTGGTGGTGAACAACAGATGCTGGCATTATCCCGAGCCCTTCTTTCTCAGCCAAAACTGCTTTTACTCGATGAACCCAGTATGGGTTTGGCGCCTTTGATTGTAAAACAGATTTTTGAGATAATCCAAGAGACAAATCGTGAGGGCATGACAATTTTACTCATCGAGCAAAATGCTCATAAAGCATTAGAAATTGCAGACTATGCCTATATTATTGAAGGTGGAAGCATCAAAATGGAGGGGCCTGCAAGTGAAATTAAAGAAAGTGATCGTGTTAAGGAAATTTACCTAGGTGGGGCATGATTCATTCTAAATAGAGAAATTTAAATACTCTTGATATTTTCCGAGAGTATTTTCTTTGTCTTTGGAAAAGAAACCTTATATTTTATGATGATGCCATAAGAAAAACTACTTAAAAATGTATATTCATTGATTCTTTTTCATAAATAGCTATGATATAATGAGTTTGCGAATCGTTCGCAAAGAGGAGATGCTATGAGAAAAATACTTATTCTACTAACAACATTGATCATGCTTAGCGCTTGTTCCCCAAGCCATGACAGTGATATAAAGACTGTTTCTGTTTCTTTTTATCCCTTGGAATATTTTGCAAGTCGTATTGGGGGAGATAAAATTGCAGTCTTTAATGTATTGGGTCAAGGAATGAATGCTCATGATTATGAACCATCAACTCAAGATAGAGTAAAGATAGAAGAATCGGACTTATTTATCCATAATGGTTTTGATTTAGAGCATTGGGTGGAGAAAACCATTCTAACTTTGTCCAAAACGGAAATATTGGATGCATCTACAGGAATCGAACCCTTGATACATGATGGGCACCCTGATCCACATGTGTGGCTAGATCCCTATACTGCTAGATATCAAGCTGCTAATATTTTTGAAGCGATCGTAAAGATTGATGAAGGTAATAGAAGCTATTATGAAGCAAATTATCAAGCATTAGAGGCTGATTTAATAAAGTTACAAGAAGAGTACGATGCTTTTTTAAAAACTCAAACAGATGTTTCTATCGTTTTAGAACATGAAATATTTTCTTACTTAGAATCTCGTTTCCATTTTAATCAACATAGTATTTCTGGATTTCTTCCAGAGAGTGAGCCCTCAATTCAACAATTGGAACGTATTATTCAAATTGTCGAGGATGAAAAGATAACTCACTTACTTCTATCCAAGTATAGTTCCAAAAAAGTTGCTGAAGTATTAAAACAAGAAACAGGGATCCAGATTGCCTACATTGATCCTTTAGAAGTAAAACCTAAAGATCAAGATTATATGGATGTGATGAAAGCAAATCTAGTGAGTCTAAAGGAGGTCATGCAAAATGTCGAAGGTGATTGAAATCAAAGACTTACATTTCGCTTATGATTCAAAAGAAGTCTTGTGCTCAGTGAATCTAAACATCCAGAAAAAAGACTTCTTTGTTCTTACGGGAGATAACGGGTCGGGTAAATCTACTCTGATAAAGCTGATTTTAAATTTCTTAAAACCCAATATTGGTAAGGTGAAACTTCATACACATAATATTGGCTATATATCACAGAAGGGCTTGCAGGATTTTAAGGATTTTCCAGCGAGTGTTTATGAAGTGGTTGCAATGAAAATAAGAGAAAGCAACTTTTTTAATTTAAATTCAAAAAAAATCAAAAGTCAGGTATTAAAAGCTTGTCAACTTGTTGATATTGATTCTTTAATCGATAAGCGTATTTCGGATTTAAGTGGGGGCCAGCTCCAAAGAGTTTTAATTGCTCGTGAATTAGTTTGTGATTTGGATCTTTTAATTCTAGATGAACCTACCAATGGATTGGATCAGAAAAATATTCATAACTTAATGGATTTACTATCCAATTTAAACAAACAGGGCTTGACCATTGGGATGGTTTCACATCATCTAGACCATATCCATAATAATGAAATTAAAGTGTACCGACTTGAGGATACGCATTTGAAGGAGGTTGAAAATGCATTTATTTCGATATGATTTCATGAAAATTGCATTTTTAGTAGGAACTGTTATAGCACTAATGGTTCCCTTTATCGGTTCTATCATGGTTTTCAAGCGCATGTCTATGATGGGGGAGGCATTGTCACATGTATCACTTTTAGGGGTTATTCTCGGTTTACTATTTAATATTAATCCCATTATAGCTGCGATACTTACTACCTTAATAGCAAGTCTGTCTATTGAATTTGTACGTAAAAAACTTAGAGGTTATCACGAATTAGCATTGACCATTGTCACTTCAGTTGGAATTGGTTTATCTGGTATTTTAATGGGGTTTTCAAATACAGGAGCTAATTTTGACTCCTTTCTATTTGGAAGTATCTTAACCATTTCTAAAGAAGAGGTTATTATTGCTATAGTTCTAGCTATATTAGTTATCTTTTTATCGATTTATAATTATCGTAATTTTTTTATGATGAGTTTTGATGAAGAAAGTGCCTTGCTTTCAGGGATTGATGTCCAAAAGTATAATATGATCTTTACTATCTTAACTGCAATTACTGTCTCTGTCACTTCAAGGATTGTGGGTGCACTGATTGTTTCCTCTTTAATGATTATTCCCATTGCGAGTGCGATGCAAATTGCAAAATCCTATAAATCCACTTTAATTTTCGCGATAATTTTTTCTGTTTTATCTGTGTGGATGGGTTTAATTGCTGCTTATATTTTGCCCTTTGGTATCAAACCGGGAGGTGCGATTGTTATTAGTTCAGCACTGATTTTAATTTTTATCTTAATATATAAGTCGTTTCGTAAAAAAATTACACATTAGATTCTTTTTGATTGA
>CAZZFJ010000050.1:0-6974 GCA_964653415.1 uncultured Erysipelothrix sp.
GGTACGCGGTATGGTGAACAAGATACATAATTGAAACCCGCTTGCTTAAAGTAAGCAATGGATTTTGGATCTCCACCATGTTCTCCACAGATACCAATTTTAATATTTGGTTTAACTTTACGAGCTTTTTCAATTGCTATATCTATGAGTTGAGAGACACCCGTTGTATCTAAACTAGCGAAAGGATCCTCTCCATAGATACCCTTATCATAATAGTCACTTAAGAATACTCCAGCATCATCTCGAGAGAAACCGTAAGTCATTTGCGTTAAGTCATTGGTTCCAAATGAGAAGAAGTCCGCCTCTTTTGCGATTTCATCCGCAAGCAAGCATGCTCGTGGCAGTTCAATCATTGTTCCTACACGATAGTTCACATTGACGTTTGATTCTTCAATTAAAGCATCTGCAAGTTTTCTAATACGTTGTGCAAGATATTTAAACTCTTCTACATCACCAACTAAAGGAATCATAATTTCTGGTTGAAGTGTGACATTTAGTTTTTTTGTAACATTAATAGCCGCTTCAATCACAGCACGTGTTTGCATCAGTGCAATTTCTGGATAAGTGATCGCAAGACGGCATCCACGATGGCCCATCATGGGGTTATATTCATGTAGTGAACGAATCACTTCCCTTAAATCAGTGGTACTCATGTTCATGACTTTTGCTAATTCTTCAATGTCTTGAGTCGTTGTAGGCATGAACTCATGAAGTGGTGGATCTAAGTAACGAATGGTTACGGGAAGTTCTTTCATGATAGAGAAGATATCTTCAAAATCCTTTCTTTGCATAGGTAGAATCTTTTCTAATGCAATTTCTCGTTGTGTTACCGATGTAGATAAAATCATCTCACGAACTGCACGAATACGATCACTCTCAAAGAACATATGCTCCGTACGGATAAGACCAATGCCTTTTGCACCAAATTCTAAAGCTTTATGAACATCTTCGGGTGTATCTGCATTAGTGTATACATCTAATTTTGCAAGTTCATCAGACCACTGTAAGATCTTTTCAAAATCCTGTGAAATTTGAACTTCTTGTGTTTCTAGTTGACCATCATATACGAAACCCGTACCACCATCAATTGAAATTTGTTGTCCTTCTTTATAAACAACTCCTCCAATTACGGCATTACCTTCTTTATTAAAGCTAATCTCATGACTTCCGACAACACAAGACTTACCCATTCCACGAGCCACTACAGCAGCATGAGATGTCATACCACCTTTAGCGGTTAAGATACCGGAAGAAACATGCATTCCTTCAATATCTTCTGGTGAAGTTTCCATACGCGTGAGAATTACTGATTTTCCGGTCTTGAAATATTCCACTGCTCTTTCTGCAGTATAAGCAATTACACCAGTTGCAGCACCTGGAGATGCTGGTAATCCTTTTGCAATAGGTTCTGTAGTTTCAAGTGCTTGAGGTAAGAATTGTGGGTGTAAAAGCCCATCAACAACATTTACATCAATAGCATTTACTGCTTCTTCTTTACTCATAACACCTTCTTGAACCATATCAATTGCAATTTTCACTGCAGCCTGTGCGGTTCGTTTACCTGAACGTGTTTGTAACATAAATAGTTTGCCACGCTCAATGGTAAATTCCATATCTTGCATATCATGATAGTGTTTTTCCAATTGCTTTGCAAAATCATAGAACTCATGATAGGCCTCAGGCATCGTTTCTTTCATTTCTGACATAGGTAAAGGTGTATGCGTTCCAGCAACTACGTCTTCACCTTGAGCATTATATAAAAACTCACCATAGAGTTCATCTTCACCAGTTGCAGGGTTTCTTGAGAAAGCAACACCGGTAGCTGATTTTTCACCCATGTTACCAAAAACCATTTCTTGAACATTGACAGCGGTTCCCCATGCATCTGAGAATCCATTCATTTTTCTATAATACTTAGCACGGGGTGTATTCCACGATCTAAATACAGATTCAACTGCTAACATTAACTGTGCTTTAGGTTCAGAAGGAAATTCTGTACCCACTTCTCTTAGGTATGTTTCTTTATATCTTTGAATGACTTCCTTCAAAGCATCTAAAGTTAAATCATGATCTGATTCAATATTATATTTTTTTAAAACAGTTTGCATATCTAAGTCAAAATGTTTCTTATCCACTCCCATTGCCACTTCACCAAACATTTGGATCAAACGACGATATGAATCATAGGCAGCACTTCCCATAAGTTTTGATAAACCTTCAGCAACCGCATCATTTAGACCTAAATTTAAGATCGTATCCATCATCCCTGGCATACTGACCCGTGCCCCACTTCTTACTGAAACCAAGAGTGGGTTGTCACGACTTCCAAATTCTTTCCCCGTAACTTTTTCAAGTTCTTTAAGCTTTGCTTCAATTTCAAGCTTAATTTCATCAGGAATCACTTCTTTTGCTTCGTAATATCGATTACAAGCGTCGGTACTCACAACGAGTCCTTGTGGAACTGGTAAACCCAAACTAGTCATTTCAGCTAAGTTTGCGCCTTTACCACCGAGGGTATTGCGCATCGTCGCATCCCCTTCGGAAAACATATAAACATATTGTTTGCTCATAATAGCCTCCTTAATATTATATTCATTATAACCTAAAAGCGCTTTCATTTAAAGAGTCGTTTTTCTTTTAATGCTCAAAAAAAGCAGACAGTGAAGTCTGCTAATTTTTTAGTTTTCATTTAGTTGATTTTCTACTAAAAGCATTTGTCGTTTGTACTCGGTTAATTTTTCTTTCTCTTCATCAACCTTACTTTGAGGAGCTTTGTCTACAAAGTTTTTATTTGACAACATGCCCTCAGCACGTTTAATTTCTTTAATGAGACGCTCCTTTTCCAACAAGAGTTTCTCTTTAAGGGCTTCTTTATCAACTAACTCATCTTTGTCTAAGATAACCGATCCCCCTTTAATTGGTGTAACTAACGGATTTTCAATACCTTCGACAATAGAAACACGGGCCATACCTTCAAACATAGCGGCAATGGTAGAAGTGAGTTTAAATGTATTATTTTCTGAATCCAGTAACATAACTTGTAGCGGTTTTGATGGCTTCACCTCATAGCTAACACGAAGTTCACGAACTGAAGTAATAGCATTAATCACAAACTGCACTTGATCTAAGTCTTCCGTTTCAACATTGACTGCAAGGGGCCATGATTCCAAGTTAATACTTTCTTTTGAGCCTGGAATATGTGTGTAAATCTCTTCACTCACAAATGGCATAAATGGGGACATCATGATTACGATGTTTTTTAACATAAATGCAAGTGTTGCTTTTGTAGCATACACCTCATCAGCATCTTCACTTTGAAGACCAGTTTTAGAAAGTTCAATATACCAGTTCGCAAAATCTTCCCAAACAAACTTACTTAATTCAGTCCCAACATTAGCGTACTCATATTTATCCATATTGTCTTGGATTAGTTTTAAAGTGTTGTTGAATTGATTAATAATATGACGATCCACTTGAGAAAGTTGCGCCTTTTCAAAATCAAACTCTTCTCCATCTAAGTGCATTAAAACAAAACGAGATGCATTCCAAATTTTATTAATAAAATTCCAAGAAGCTTCAACTTTTTCTGGAATATAACGCATATCCTGACCTGGAGTGGAGTTTGTTGTTAAGAAATATCGTAAGGCATCCACACCATACTCCTCAATAACATCCATTGGATCAACCCCGTTGTCTAGGGATTTACTCATCTTACGCCCTTGTTCATCACGAATCAGGCCATGGATTAGGACATCATCAAAGGGCTTAGAGTCTGTGAAATAACGTGCTTGAAAAGCCATACGTGCAACCCAAAAGAAAATAATATCATAACCCGTAACTAAGACATTGGTAGGATAATAACGTTTAAAGTCTTCTGTCTTCTCTGGCCATCCCATTGTTGAAAAGGGCCAAAGGGCACTGGAGAACCAGGTATCCAAAACATCTTCATCTTGTTTCCAATTTTCAATATCTGAAGGGGCTTCAACTCCCACATAGACTTCACCTGTTTCTTTATGGAACCAAGCAGGAATGCGATGACCCCACCACAATTGACGTGAGATAGTCCAATCTTCAATATTCTCTAGCCAACGATCAAAGGTGTTGGAAAAACGTTCTGGGAAGAATTCAATGGGATCAATTGCTTGATTATTTAGAACTTCATCCGCAAGAGGCTTCATTTTTACAAACCATTGTTCACTAAGATAGGGTTCAATAATCGCATCTGTTCTTTCAGAATGGCCTACTTGATGCACATGCTTCTCAATAGAGATCAGATTGCCCTTGGCCTCTATATCCTTTACTAAAGCCTTACGGGCTTCAAAGCGGTCCATATTTTCATATTTATGAGCCAATGCATTCATTGTTCCATTTGGATGCATACAGATTGGCATTTCTAAATTATACTTTTTGCCTAATTCAAAGTCATTAGGATCATGAGCCGGAGTACATTTCATGACGCCTGTTCCAAACTCCATATCAATATAATCATCCGCAATAATAGGAAGTATATCGCCATTAGCAGGGTTAATGACATGTAAACCAATAAGGTCTTGGTATCTTGGATCATCTGGATGTACAACCACACAAACATCACCAAACATCGTTTCAGGTCGAGTTGTGGCTACTTCAAGTCTTTGTCCTGTTTCTACTACCTCATAAGCAAAGGTATAGAAATTTCCTTCAACCTCTTTATGAATAACTTCGATATTGGATAGGGCTGTTTCAGCCTCAACATCCCAGTTAATTATACGATAACCTCTAAAGATCAAACCGTCATGATAAAGGTCTACAAAAACCTTGTTTACCGCTTCATTGAGCCCTTTGTCAAGGGTAAAACGTTCTCTTGAATAATCTAAGGATAATCCCAATTTAGCCCACTGTTGACGAATATGACCGGCATACTCTTCTTTCCAGTCCCATGAAACCTCTAAGAATTTCTCGCGCCCTAAATCATAACGAGAGATACCTTGTTCACGAAGACGTGCATCAACACGTGCTTGGGTTGCAATACCAGCATGGTCCATCCCTGGTAGATAGAGGACATCTTTTCCTAAAAGTCTTTGGTAACGCATAATAATATCTTGTAGCGTTGTATCCCAAGCATGACCCAGATGTAATTTACCTGTAACATTGGGTGGTGGAATCACAAGAGAGTATGGTTCTTTTGTGATATCTCCTGCTTTAAAATACTCTTTATGAATCCAATGTTCATACTTACCTTCTTCGACAAGTTTATGTTCATATTTTTTATTTAGTTCTTTCATTTTTCAAATCCCTCTCTATTAAACTATAGAATGGCAAATCTACAGACTCACCATTATGGAATGTATATGCTCTTCTAACACCTTCAAATACAAAACCACACTTTAAGATGACTTTTTTAGATGCAATGTTTTGTGGTAAATGAGTAATCTCTATGCGACGAATCCCTTTTTCATAAATCAACCACTCACAACATGCTTTAACTGCCTCAGTAGTAAGACCTTTGTTCCAAAAATCTTTATGAATAATATATCCTAACTCTACGGATTTATTCGCTTTTATACTGGAGGAGTCAACAGTCCCTATCATTCTGTTACTTTCCCTATCAATAATTGCAAAAGCATCCAGTTGAAGCTTCGGATCACGATTTAAGAAGACATGGTCCAGTGAATCATAGGCATTTTGCATCGATGTATAGGTATCAAAAGTAACATACTGAGTTGTTTCTTCATCACTAGCATAATCATAAATACTTTGTGCATCCTCATAAATTACAGGCCTAAGTATTAAGCGTTGAGTTTCTAACACAATATTTTCCTTTTGCATAAAAAAATCCCTTCATATATGAAAGGACGATCTTGACCGTGGTACCACCTTATTTTACTTTTGTTAAAAAGCCTCAAAATCTTTAACGCAGAACTACGGACACCTCTACTGTTATTCAAAGTGTCATTTCACAAACGACATTCAGATACAAACTATCTTGTGTTTCACCGCATCACAAGTCTCTATAAATAGTTCTGTAGCCTACTCCTTTTGATCCATAATATTGTCATTATTATAACAAACTAATCCACAAAAGAAAAGTAAAGCATCATCTATCCCTTCATAAAATCACAATCGCTAGAATGAAAAACGAAAAACTCGAGTTTTTTGTAAGATAAATATATATATTATTGCTATAATGAAGATAGGTACAAACACAAGGATACATTTATATGTACTCCAATAACAATGGAAGGAGTTCGATATTTTTTATAAAACACAATACAACCGTACCAGTTGTAGCAAATATGTAATAGGAAGACATCCTAGGGGGTTCGTGTTTAAAAATACCGAACAATAGTCCATAACTACATTTAAATAGAAATAAATCACTATTATCATAAAGGGGAGTATTGATATGAACAAAAAAGATTTAGAAATTATCAGGAATAACCAAGAACTACAAAAGTTAAGAAACCAAGCAATCATCTTTGGTCTTATATTTATTATTGCTACAATCATTTTAATATGGAGAATCATGACTCCAGAAGGAACTAATGCGGTTTTAGAATCCTTAGACTTTATTCTATTTCTTGCAACACCTGCATTTATGTTTGTTGCATTTTGGAAATTGACTGTCTTGATCCTAAAAATACAACGCACAAAAAAAGGGCCAATTGACGAATCCTACTTCAAAGATTTTCTTAAGTAAGAGTCTATATAAACTTCATTAATAATCTATCTCAAGTGATTACTTTGGATGGTGCATTAAGGAAGTTTTTTTTTGAAATTACCCTAATGAATCCAAGCAATGAATAACACACTACAATATGACATAACTGATATTTCATACCTTAGAAAAACTAGAAGTATTGCACATCGTATAGAAATGGTAAATAACACTTAGGACACTTGATTCATACTCAAAAAGAATACAATATGATGTAGATAAAATGACTTCGCAATTGAACATAAACAACCTGTTTTTAAATAATAATGTTACGATT
>CAZZFJ010000051.1:0-6598 GCA_964653415.1 uncultured Erysipelothrix sp.
TGGTATTATCTATTAGCAGTAAGAAAGTAGAAGCACACTTCTCACCTGATGGCCCAAGTCATAGGTTAATCGCTTAGAATCTTTAAACTTAAGCAAATTGTGTGTGTTCTATGATAATAGAGTACACTTTTTTATTGTATTTCACGTAGGAGGTGAACTTTATCAGTAAAAGAAAGAATCAAGGGGATTTGGTTAATGAAGCGATTCGCTTTAGAGAAGTTTTAGTAATTGGTCCCGAAGGAGAGCAGTTTGGTATTTTGACTAGAGGTGAAGCCTTAGATAAAGCTGAGGAATTAAATCTAGACTTATACTGTGTATCGCCAGGAGCTAACCCGCCTGTATGTAAGATTTTAGACTATGGACGATTCCGTTTTGAACAACAAAAACGTGCTCGTGAAGCTAGAAAAAATCAACATGTGACACAAATCAAATCGATCCGTTTGTCCCCAGTTATTGAAGAACATGATTTCAATACAAAACTTCGTCATGCTAGAAAATGGTTAGAAGAGGGCTCTAAAGTTAAGGTCGATATGCGATTTAGAGGCCGTCTCATCACGCGTGTTGAGGTGGGTAAAAAGACAATGAATAAATTCTTAGATGAAACCAAAGATCTTGGATCTGCTGAGAGACAACCTAAATTAGAAGGAAACACAATGCATGTTGTGATTTCACCTGCGAAGAAAAAGTAATGAAGGAGGGCCTTGACTATGCCTAAAATGAAAACAAAACGTACATTGGCAAAACGTGTAAAAAGAACCGGTTCAGGAGAACTGAAACGTCAACAAGCTTATGTATCACACTTTGCTGCAAATAAAACACAAAAGCAAAAACGTAACTTACGTAAAGCTACTCTTGTTCATAAGAGTGACTACAAGAGAATTAAACACTTATTACAAGACTAGACTATTAGAATATTAGGAGGGTAAGTTTATGCCTAGAGTAAAAACTTCAGTAGCGAGCCGTAAGCGCCGCAAAAAAACATTAAAACTAGCAAAAGGATATTTTGGTTCAAAACACGTACTATACCGTACAGCGAATGAACAAGTCATGCGTTCACAACGTTATTCATACATTGATCGTAAAAAACTCAAAAGAGAAATGCGTAAATTATGGATTACACGTATTAACGCTGCAGCCCGTCAAAATGATATGTCATACAGCACATTTATGAACGGTTTAAAACTTGCAAACATTGATATTAATAGAAAAATGTTATCAGAAATCGCAATTCATGATCCTAAAGGATTTGCTAATTTAGTTGGAAAAGCACAAAAAGCTTTAGAAAAATAAAATGAAAAGCGATATTCGTGATGTTTTAAATCATTTACTCGTTGATATGTTCAATCAAATATTAACCCTGGAAGAAACTTTTCTTAAAACCAAGGGTATTCCACTTTCCATGAGTGAGGTTCATACCTTAGAAGCGATTGAAAAAAGTGAAGGCAAGACGATGTCTGAAATTGCCCGAAGCCTGCGTATCACCCAAGGAACCTTGTCCGTTAACATTAACCGTTTAACTCGTAAAGGTTATGTTTATCGTGTCCAAGATGAAAATGATCGAAGAATATTTCGCTTAAAACTCACGGATAAGTCAACTCAAATTCTTGAAATACATAATGTATTTCATGAGGAGTTGATTGATACCTTAGTATCAAAACTCAGTTCGCAGGAACAAGATTTACTTGTAGATTCTTTATCGCAGGTAAATACTTATTTTGAGAAATTGATGAATCAATAAAAAAGAAGTCTTTGTAGTTGTCTACAGAGACTTCTTTTTACGAGTGCACTCAATTAATCGTTGGTATTTCAAACTGGCAATCTCATGATACACATCTTCTTGATGAGCATCATACATCATCATTGCCCACTCACACCACAATACATGATGTACAATTTCATAATGGTGGAGTTTAGTTAACATCTTTTCATCAGGGTATTCTCCAAAGTACTGTAAGTAAAATAAGTCTCTTGTAGAGGTGTCTGTGATATCATTCTCCGTAATAAAGCTCATGATATCAAAAAAAGGATCATTATCTTTTGCATACTCAAAATCAATTAAGTAATCCTTGGTATTTGAAAAAAGAAGATTTCCTTGAACGAGATCATTATGACAAAGTACGGGGTTATCAATCTCTATAGAGTCAATGTAATGATGCGCAAACTGGGTATCAAATAAGGGTTTCTTGACGCGAGATTTAAAAAGTTCAAATGTTTCCTTTATATTAAAACTCTCACCAGATTTTAATTGTGCATCGTGCAGCTTTCGCAGTAAAATAGCGGCTCTTTTGACATACTGAGGGGCATAAGTTTCTACATTTTCGATGTATTCACTACACTTTATACCGGTATCTTTGCTATAATATAGAAGCTTGGGCTCAAGATTTAAAGGCTCAATCAACTCACAAACATGAGCTTCATGTTCATAATTAAAAAGACCCGCATTCTCAAGTTTTGGAATGCGAATAACAACGGTAAACTTCCGAAGTTTTACGATATAGTTATCATTGGTTAAGCCTGTTTCGATATATTCAATACGCAAAGGCTTTTCCTGAAATATTTTCTCAATGTTTTCTATAACTTCCATGTTTACAGTATAACACAAAGAAGGAGTCACTCTTATGAAAATTGCAGTTGCATCAAATAACCCAGGAAAAATTAAAGAATTTAAATCCATACTAGAACCACTTGGCTATGAATTACTCAGTGCCAAAGAGCTAGGAGTTGATATGTCTGAAGTCATTGAAACAGGTGATACATTCGCAGAAAATGCTCTACTAAAAGCAGAATATCTATTTGAAAAAACATCACTACTATCTATTGCTGATGATTCAGGTTTAGTTATTAATGCTTTACCAGATATTTTGGGTGTCAAGTCTGCCCGATTTATGGGAGAAGATACAGACTATAGTCTTAAAAATGACAAAATACTGGAAATGTTAAAGAACAAGGAAGATCGTTCTGCTTACTTTATTTCTGTAATTGCTTTATGCGATGAGAATACTTCAGAAACATTTGAAGGAATTATCAATGGTCATATCGCTAAAACTATCCTAGGAATGAATGGCTTTGGCTATGATCCGATATTTATTCCAGAGAATTATGAAACTTCTTTTGGTAATATGAGTCAGGAAGATAAAAATAAAATTTCACATCGTTCACGTTCCTTAAAGAAACTAATGGACTATTTTAATGAAATCTAAAAAAATACTCTACACTATGGGACTTCTTTTCTTGGTAAGTGCACTGCTTATATTGAGTGTTGAACTGAGTGCCTTCTCAAAAAGTTTTTATCAAAAACAGTATCTTAAGTTGAATACAGCTTCTGATATGCACATGAGTGAAGCAGATTTAATGGCAGCTACCAATGTACTTTTAGATTATATTACCGATAAAAAAGATTCGATTGATTTAAAGGTCCAAGTCCAAAATGAAACAGTTGAGATGTTTAATGAGCGTGAAAAGCTGCATATGATTGATGTTAAAGAGCTCTATCTTAGTGCCCGTAATGTTAAATACATTGCATTCTTTCTGTTTATCAGTATTTTTGTACTCTATATCTTTCAAAAAGATTATCTTAATGCACGGTTAAATCGCAGTGTCTTAAGAAACTCAGTCCTTATTTTAAGTTTAGGAATTGGAATCATTGCATTTTTTGCTATTCTTGATTTTAATGCTTTTTGGACTGGGTTTCATAAACTTTTTTTTACTAATGATTTATGGCTTTTAAATCCTTATACTGATCGCATGATTAATATGTTTCCGGAACCATTTTTTAATGCAATGGTTATGCGTATTATTACAAGTTTTATTGGCTTCGTATTATTTATACCCCTAGTTGTTATTACTATTAATAGAAAGCGTAGAAAAAAAATATGATTCATATCGTTTTACATCAACCCGATATTCCTCAAAATACAGGGAATATTATGCGAACCTGTGCTGCTCTCAATGCAAAACTCCATCTAATCGAACCTTTGGGTTTTGTACTGGATGAAAAGCGTGTTAAAAGGGCAGTTATGGACTATATTGATATCTTAGACTATGTAGTGCATCCCAGTTTCGAAGCCTTTGAACAAGAGGCGGACGGTGATTTTTACTACTTATCGCGTTTTGGTCAAAAAGTCCATTCGGATTTTGACTACAAAAACAGTCATCGCGATATTTATTTAATTTTTGGTTCTGAGTCCAAAGGACTTCCCAAAGAGATGATATCTCAAAATATAGAGACGACATTTAGAATTCCAATGAGCCCCCATGCTCGTAGTCTCAATTTATCCAATGCAGTAGCTATTGTTTCTTATGAAGTTCAAAGACAATTAGATTATGAAAATCTATCGAAGGTAGATTTAATGAAAGGTACGGATAAGTATGAAGAATAAAAGCTTAATTTTTATCTTAAAAACATCTTTCTATCTTTACATTTTTTTCTTTTGGTTAAAGTTAGTGTTTTTAGGACGCCAATTAAGCTTACTGCAAACCCCAGGGGAAGCAGTTCATATCTTGCAAAATAGCCACTTATTTTTGGTGGAATTGGTTCAGGTTTTGTTTCATAGTACCGGTAAAGAACTGTTCCCAAATTTCTTAGAGTTACTCTCACTACCTTATATCACACTAGTATATATTTGGTTTTTCATTAAAGATAGACACATTACCATTAACCTTATTATTACATGGCTGTGTAATGTATCTATTTTATCTTTGCTTTATTTTATTCTTCAGCAAGATACCGTGGGACAGGCAATTAACTATGCCAATATCTTGGGAATTGTCATTCTTGTGTGCAGTTTATCCATGCAACTTTATACCTGTCTTTATTATCTTAAAGAAAGGACGACTCTCTTAGAGTTTAATGATTGAGTTGTCTTCTGTTTTACTCTATAATATAAAAATGAGGTGCTATATGATTGAAAATTTTAATGACTTTTTGAGTTTGTTTGCAATAGTGGCAACAATTATATTCGTGATATATTTAAGTGTCGTTCTAATTTCAAACTCAAAAAATGATGATGATGAAGACTTTTATAAAGAAGTCATGTAGGTGTTAAATGTTAAAAAAATCTAAAATTGTTCCAGACAATATGAAAGCAATTGGCCCATATTCATTGGGTTTAAAAGTAGGGGATATGATTTATATTTCAGGTCAATTACCCATTGATTTAATGTCTCAAAATATCGAACATTTTGACATTAAAAAACAAGCTGCGATTGTTTTTGAGAATTTAGAAGTTATTTTAGAAGAAGTTGGCCTTAGTTTAGGTAATGTTGTAAAAAGTACAATTTACCTAAAGAATTTGGATGACTTCTCACTTGTAAACCATGTATATTCACTCTATTTCAGTCCACCATACCCAGCACGATCTACCGTAGAGGTTGCACGACTTCCTAAGGATGCTTCTATTATGGTTGATTGTATTGCACATGATACACGAAGTAGTGATTACCGCGAGGCCATCTTAAATGATGACTGCGGGGGTGGCGGATGCGACGAAGAATAGATAAATCACTTATTAAAGGCTCACTTGGTATTGCACTGAGCGCGTTTTTAACGTCCTTTGCAGTTAAGAATTTTGTTGTTCCAGCAAATTTGGTCTCAGCAGGGATTACAGGTTTAACTTTAATTATTCAAAAGGAACTGGCTAATTTTGGGCTCCATCACATTAGCTTTGGTATTTTGTATTTTTCAATCAATGTTGCGATATTACTATTTGTATATAAACATCTAGGAAAGAAATTTGTTTTATTCTCATTTTTGCATGTAATCTTCACTTCAATATTTGTTGAAATTATGCCAAGTATAGAGATAACCCAAGACATCATCTTACTTACTATTTTTGGTGGAATCTTAAATGGTCTTGCTATTTCTTTTGCATTAAAAATGGGTGGGAGTTCAGGCGGAACAGATTTTGTGGCGATCTACTTCTCAACTGTAAAAAATAAGCCCATGTGGGGCAAAGTCATGATTTTTAATGCGATGATTTTACTCTATAATGGTTGGCGCTATAATATGACCTTGTCATTTTATTCAATTATCTATCAGATTATTTCTACAGAAATGATTTCCAGTATTCATGACCGATACAAATTATCTAGTTTGAGAATTATTACTGAACATCCTCAAGTGGTAAGTGAAGCAATTTTACAAGTAGTCCGTCATGGCATCACCCAATTAGATGGTCAAGGTATCTATAAGAAGGCACCTAGAAGTATGTTATATCTAGTTGTGAATTCATTTGAAATAAAGGATGTTATTAGTGCCGTCAAACTAAGCGATCCCTTTGCCTTCATTGAAGTATCTGCAGTGAATCGTGTAGAAGGGAACTTCAGACAGAAACCTTTAGAATAATCCTATATATATTTAAATCTTAATGTACCCCACTTGTTGCTATAACAAAAAGTGGGGTACTTTTCATATAGCAAAACGAAAAACAACGAATTTCAAGTGCTTTTTTTAAGATATTATAACGCACAATATCACTCCTTCTTACTTAGTTTAAGGGAACTCAACTTAATTCCATTATCTATATAACTGCTGTTCTTTTATATTACTAAAGATCCACTTTAGTAATGAACATCAATAATTACCTTAAGTTAGAGAAAG
>CAZZFJ010000052.1:0-6513 GCA_964653415.1 uncultured Erysipelothrix sp.
CTACTCGTATTCTATTGAAGCCACTGGTTTTGGTGATAGGTCATAAAAAACTCTATTCACATATGGCACTTCGCTAAGTATTCTATCAACTATCTTTTCAAGAATATCATATGGAATGGGTTCAATCGACGCTGTCATACCATCTACCGCATTGACTGCCCTAATAATGACTGGATAAGCATAAGTACGATTTCCATCCTTTACGCCTACAGATTTAAAATCTGGTATCGCAGTAAAATACTGCCATACTGATTTATTTAAACCAGCTTTTACAAACTCCTCATTCAAGATCGCATCCGACTCACGTGCTGCCATTAGTCTTTCCTCTGTAACTTCACCTAGAACTCTAATACCTAGTCCAGGGCCTGGGAAGGGTTGTCTAAACACCATTGCCTCTGGCAACCCTAATACCAAGCCTGCCTGTCTTACTTCATCTTTAAACAAGGTCGCAAGCGGTTCAACGAGCTCGAAAGTGAGATCTTCTGGTAGACCGCCTACATTATGATGTGATTTAACAGTTTTAGTAGTCTTAGTGCCACTTTCAACAACATCTGAATAGATTGTACCTTGAGCTAAGAAATCTATACCATCCAGCTTTGAAGCTTCTTCATCAAATATTGTGATGAACTCTTTACCGATAATTTTTCTTTTTGTTTCAGGGTCTGTAACACCTTTTAGTTTTGATAGAAAACGGTCGGTAGCATCTACATATATTAAGTTCTCTTCTAACTCGCCTTTAAACATTTTAAGTACTTGTTCTGACTCATTTTTTCGCATTAGGCCATGGTTCACATGAACACAAACCAGTTGCTTACCAATTGCCTTAATAAGTAAGGAGGCAACAACTGATGAATCAACACCACCACTTAAAGCAAGGAGTACTTTTTTATCTTGGATTCTTTCTCTAAGTCTTTTAACCTCTTCCTCAACATAACTTTCCATGTTCCAAGATGGTTTTGCGGCTGCATCATTTTGAACAAAGGATTTTAAAGCGTCCATGTCTGGCATCTCAGTTAATGTATTTCCCAATCTCGATTGAGGATAATCAATTGCGAGCATGGGAATATTCATCTCATATAATGCATCTAAAATTGTAACATCATTACCATCTACATTTCGGTTTATACCACCATTTAAAATGATTCCCTTCACTGATTTTAATGAAGTGATTATTTCCGGGGTAATATCATGAGGATGAATCTCACTATAAACGCCCAGGCTACGAATATTTCTTGCAAGCTCTGTATTTTCGGTACTTCCTAAATCAATAATTAAAATTTTATCTTGTATCATAATAACCTTCTTACTTTTGATAGTTTGGTGCAGACTTAACATTATCCACATCGTGAGGATGACTCTCTGTAAGTCCAGCACCCGTAATTTTGACAAATTGCGCATTCAATTTCATGGTTTCCACTGTTGCACAGCCACAATATCCCATTCCTGAACGTAGGCCACCAAGCATTTGGTGTACAACATCGCTAATACTTCCTTTGTAAGGAACTGTCGCTTCAATTCCTTCAGGTACTAATTTTTTCAGTTCATCTACTCCACCTTGGAAATATCTGTCACTCGATCCTCTTTGCATCGCAGATAATGAACCCATACCAACGTAATTCTTAACTTTTTGTCCATAGACTTCAATAATATCTCCAGGTGATTCCTCGGTTCCGGCTAAAAGGCCACCCAGCATTACAGCATCAGCACCTGCAGCGAGGGCTTTAGCAATATCTCCTGATAATTTAATTCCACCATCAGCAATGACGCCAACTTTATATTGCCGTGCGACTTGATAAACATCATTTACAGCACTTAATTGGGGAACACCTACTCCCGCCACAACGCGCGTTGTACAGATGGAACCTGGTCCAACACCAACTTTTACAACATTTGCTCCAGCATAAATTAAATCTGTTGCACCTTGGGCAGTTACAATATTTCCACCGACAATATCCAGTTCAGGATAGAGTGTTCTAATTTCTTTTACTGTATTGATGACACCATCAGAATGTCCATGAGCGGAGTCCACAGTAATAATATCAACGCCCGCTTCAACTAAGGCTTTCACACGATCCAAAGTATTAGTTCCAACACCTACAGCTGCACCAACAATATATCGTCCTTGATTATCAAGACTTGCTTCAAGGTTTTCTTCAGTGACTTCAGCGTCTTTTACATTTTTTACCATACTTGCTTGCAGCTCAATCGACATATTCTTATGAATAAAGCCCATCCCACCAAGTTTCGCAAGTTTTAAAGCCATCTTTTCTTCAGTGACTGTGTCCATTGCCGCTGAAATGATGGGCATTTTGAGCGTGATTTTCTGTGTGAGTTTTGTCTTTAGACAAACCTCAGCTGGTACAACACTACTTTTAGCTGGAACCAAAAGTAGATCATCAAATGTATATGCTTCTTTAATTACCTTACCGTTCATAACTTCCTCCTATTTGTATTTGTACTATTATAACTTAAATTGCCTCAAAGATAAAGAATATGCTACACTATATCTATGGAAAAAAGAAAAATTAAACTTGCAATATTTGATATTGACGATACTCTAATAAAAAGAGGAAAAATCACACTAGAAAAAAGTGCTAAGCTTGCCATTGACCAACTCAAATCTAATGGAATAGAGGTAATGGTTGCTACTGGACGTGCTTTTTACTTTATACATGATGATATACATGAGTCCATATCTCCCAATTATTATGTTACAACTAATGGTGCCTGTGTCTATGATAAAAACATTGACTTAATCTTTAAAATTGAAATGGACTTAAAAGAAGTCACTGAAATTATTAAGTTCTCTAGAAACAACCAAATCGGCGTCGCCCTTAAGGAAGAAAGCAATATGCCAGTTTTTCATAATCTTGAGATATTTGAAACAGTCTACATGCAAGGAAGTTCAAAACAACATATTTTAGTGGATAAAACCCTAGAGAATCCATTTCTTGAAAAAAGTGTTATGGGAATGTTTCTAATGGGAGATGAAGATACTATTTTAGCTACTAAGAAATTTACACAGGATACTTATGCAAAGGCTTATGATGGTGCCTATGATATTTACTCAAAAAACGCTGGAAAAATAAAAGGGATAGAACATGTTTTAGAAATACTGGATATTACTTGGAACAATGTAATTGCCTTTGGCGATGCTGCAAACGATCAAGAGATGATTGAAAAAGCAGAAATTGGTGTCGCGATGGGAAATAGTACTGAATCTTTAAAACGCATTGCAGACTTTGTTACAAGCGATATAGAAGATGATGGGGTCTATAATGCACTAAAACACTTCAAACTAATTTAAGACACTCTAACGTGTCTTTTTATTAGGTGTTGCGCTTAATTTGATAATTAACATTTAAAAACACCTCATAATATAAGGTGTTCATTATCAGTAATCTTTATAATTATTAGTCTGTAAGTCCCCAATCAGGAAGTTCATTGCCCCGTCTTACCATGATACCTTTTTGGTAATCAGTTTGGTTGATAAATTGAAGAATTTGAGTTTCTTCTTCTTCATTACAACCTAAAAGCAATTTCACTTCAAGATCACGCTTTAAAATATCGCCCACAATCATGATTGCATCAATCTTACTCGTTTTGATACTGCCTTTAAATACCTTGATAGCATCTGTATCATTGAGATACCCATAATCAACTGGGTAGATCATATTTACATACTTAGGGTGATGACTTCCTTTTGGTTGTGAGATTACAACATTGGTCGACAACA
Source organism: uncultured Erysipelothrix sp. (assembly GCA_964653415.1). Taxonomy (GTDB): domain Bacteria; phylum Bacillota_I; class Bacilli_A; order Erysipelotrichales; family Erysipelotrichaceae; genus Erysipelothrix. The sequence continues at coordinate 3,737 of CAZZFJ010000052.1, forward strand.
TTAGTGAATCTATTTTCTGCCAAAAGTAGCCATTGTTTAAAAGTTCTTTGTTCATACTATCTCCATTCTTTCACTACTATTATACACGTTTATGTAAAAATGTAAACAATAAAGTCTTATTTCATGAAAGGTGTTACATTCTTCTGAGTTTCCGTGTATTTTTACTTTACTTTTTGCAAGATTTTTCGCGAATATGATCAAAAGCTTGTTGGAATATTGTCATTACGTGATCATCTGCTAGTGAATAGAAGACATTTAAACCTACTTTTCGATTCTTCACTAAATTGTGCTTTCTCAGACTAGAGAGTTGGTGTGATATTGCGGAGTGACTCATACCTAACATATCACTTAACTCCATAACACTACGTTCTTTTTCAGCTAAGGCTGTAAAGATTTTTAATCGTGTTGCATCAGCATACATTTTGAATAATGCTGTTAAATCATCATACTCTTTTTCATTGAAGAGTATTCCGTTTTCATTATTTACATCCTTTTCTTTCATAAATATACTCCTATCTTTGACGCTTGAGACTTCGAATGTACTGGGACATATTCATTCCAGCAACACAGCCATCTCCAACTGCTTTTGCAATCTGTTGAAAACCCATGGTGCAATCACCTGCTGCGTATATTCCAGGGATGTTTGTTTCCATTTTTTCATTAACAACGATTCGATTTCTCTCAGTAACAACACCAATTTTCTGGGCTAAATCACTAGTAGAAGCAGTGCCCAATGCTACAAAAACACCCGCAACTTCAATGCTTCTATCTTCTAACTCTATCGACTCAACCTTGCTGTCACCTGAAACAGAAATAACTTTGTCCTGGATAATGATAGCGCGTTTATCAAACTGTGCGTCAAGTTCAAGACCATTAGTAAAGACGTAAACCTCTTTACAGACATCCACCAAGGCATTCACCTCACTGGCAGCATACTCTGAGTTACCAAGGACCGCCACAGTTTTATTTTTATAAAAGTAAGCATCACATACAGCGCAGTATGACACCCCTTTTCCTTCAAATTTACTAACATTGCGAATTCGTGATATATTTCTATGGGTTCCACTAGCAAATAGAAAACTCTTGGTTATGTAGTTTTCACTGAGCGTTTTAACTAAAAATCCTTCTTCATGAAAGGATAAGGAAACGACTTCATCACTTATAACTTCAATCCCCAGGTTCTTTGCTTGTGCAATTCCTTTTTCTATCAGTTCCTCACCATTTATACTTTCAAATCCATAAAAGTTCTCAACTCTTTGAGCTCGAATACTCATTCCCAAATCCTTTCCAATAACAATTGGATTTAAATTAGCTCTTTTGGCATAAATAGAAGCCTGAATACCCGCAGGTCCTTTACCTAAAATTAATATATCTGTATGAATCATATTACCCCTCTATATCTTATTTAATCTAATTATTATTATAACACATTGAATCCACTTTCATTTATGATAAACTAGTAACAAGGAGAGTGTCTATGCAATCGATTAGAAATTTCAGAGACTTGGGAGGTATCCCTAGTGCTTATGGTTCTGTGAAAAAACATAAGTTATTACGCGGGGGACCCTTAAACACCATTAGTGAGGAAGATAAGCATACCCTATTAAATCATAATGCCTTAAGTTTAGTAGTTGATTTTAGAAATACTCATGAAATCAATAATGAACGCAACATAAAGCTTGAGAAAGTTATGATAGAAAACATTAAGATAATGCCTGATGAAAACCGCCAAGCAGATCCTAATGCAATGATTGATACTGTTTCTCAAACAGAATCATCAGATTTTATGTTTGATATTTATGCTGCCTTTGTGCTGCAAGAACATTCACGAAAAGCTTATAAGAAATTCATTGAGAAAGTAGCGGAAAGCTCAGCTCAAGGATCCATATACTTCCACTGCACCGCTGGTAAAGATAGGACAGGCTTTGCAAGTGCCCTACTGTTGAAAATCTTGGGGGTTTCCAAGGAAGAAATATATAAAGACTTTCTAAAAACTAACGATAATATCCAGAAAGATAAGGGCCAGTTACTTCAATCCATTCAAAAATTCTATCCCTTTGACGAACAAGACGAAGCATTATTATTAGATGTTTTAGGAGTTAGAAAAGAATATCTTGATAAAAGTTTTGAAGCCATTCATAATGAGTATGGAAGCTTCGATAATTTTGTCACTACAGGCCTTGAACTTCAACAATCTACAATCGATACGCTACGACACAATCTATTAGAACTATAAGGAGAATCATATGTTAAATAAAATAGATTTTAAGAAAAGACTTTATATTAGCTTTATATTCTTTGTGAGCAGTCTCTTTCTTTTTTCTCTTTCAGTCTTTTCATTTATGGGTAAACCCTTTGATTGGGCTATTTTCATTAATTATGGCATTGCTTCACTGATTGTCAGTGCATATGTTTATGCAATCATGCATTTAAAACTTAACTTCGCATTTATATTATTTGTGCTTGGATATGTCTTTGCCTTTGCGATGTTAGTATACAACTCTACAAAGGATTATACCGGGTTTTTAGAAATAGCTGGCCTGATATCATGGTTTGTAATTATTGGCTTGGTAATCGTTAGTGGATTATCTGTAGAGTTTTTAATGAAATCACGAAGTAAAAACAAAGAGCTTTTACTAAAAACTAAAGAAATGGAAGCAGAGAGGTTACTTCAAGCTCAAAAAGATGCAGCGATCGATGTTGAGTATGAAATAGTAAATGATTCCACACAAGAAGACCCTGAAGGAAAAAGTGAACAGGATGAAAAAGGAGCCTAG
>CAZZFJ010000053.1:0-6478 GCA_964653415.1 uncultured Erysipelothrix sp.
CTGTTTAGTGGGCTTTCTTGATTTCACGATAGCCAAGTGGCTGTTATTCGTATTCATGTGTCATTTTTTCTCTAGATTATCAAAAGATACTGTTTAGAGACCTAAAACCACTTACTTTTCTCACAAATCTCTATATTCTCTCAGTTCTCAGACTTGTTGACATCACTCTATGACTAGTTCTATGCATTCGAGTTATATCTCTTTAAGTGAAATTAAAATTAGTTGACTCAGGGATTACTTTTTTCAAAATCTAACCCAGCGTTGTAAATATGAATCCCGATTTCTATTACTCCAACCTCTAATAGAATTAAGATGGATTTCAAGTTACATATTAGTATTTTCTTTTTAATTAGATGATAAAATTAATTTATGCAATATTCTTTTTTACTAAGGTTAAGAATCAACTCGTACTGATCACTTCTTATTATATTTTCCAAAGTTTTCTTACGTAAATAACAGATCATCCCACTCGTCGAACCTCTTAGAAATTCTATCTTTAAGAATATACTTTTAATTATTTAGTCGTTCTCATCAATGACATTATCATGAGCTTATTGTAATATTTTTTAAATAATATACTTTGTAATTTATTTCACAAGAAAGTCGTTGATATATATAGACTAACATAGTAATATAAGCTTAGATAGCAAGCAGTCTTCATTAAGAAAGGAAGTAAATGAAAAAACGAAAGATAATATCAAAATTAATTGCCTTGCCAATTTTTATTCTATTTATAACTATTGCTAATGCAACATATATAACCGAAGCTACGGGATTTCTCTATACACAGAAGCCAAACGTACTCGTTTTAGCAAAAGCTACAACACTTTCTACTCTAAGTGCTAATGAACTGAGACACACCTATTCCTCAACAAGTGGGTTTGAAAAGCAAGTTAGATCGGGATACAAAACTAAATCCTTCTCATCATCTAATGTTGCTGTTGGACCACAAACTGGATCTAATTATGTAGTAGATATTGTACACGATTTAATCAACAACTCAACAACAGAAAGAGTTCTTGTTAGAAGAACCTGGGCGCCACTCAAATAACTATAATCTGAATCGACTGCTTGCCATCCATTAGAAACGAGAGGGAAATAAAATGAAACTTAGAAATTGCATGTGCGTACTAATCCTTATTTTTATGAGCGCTTGTGTAAAGAATAAACCTGAAGTAGTAGAGCCGCCTGCTTCCTCAACAAATAATGAGATGCTTCGTTCTTCTGTGGAACTTAAAAGTTCAGATTTTAGTGGTGTTTATCCAACTTTGGAATTTAGTTATGAATTTAGTAAAGAACTAAAGCTTTTAAGATTCTATGTTTTGGTAGATGGAATACCAAGTGAATTTTCCTTAAATGATGCTGGATGGGGGTTTTGCCATGATTATGATAAACAAACAGAGGAGGCTTTAAAATTCACTATAAAAGCAAGTGATTTCTCGGATAAGATAAGCGAAGAAGCAATTATTTCAGTAGTAAGTCTCATTAATATAGGAGAAATTGAAGATATTACTGTTTTATTGAGTGAATTTACTACAAATAATTTTGGTGTGAGCAGTATTGGTGTTATTAAGGAGTACTATCCCAATAATATAAAAATGAAATCAGTCGATTTTGAGATTATACCCGATAAAGATGATAAATATGTAAGTCCATTTATTAATGGAAACGGCGAAGTGCTCGATAGATTAGCTTTAGCTGATCAGAATATGGAGTTTAGAACAGTTCAAAACGTTTCTTTCCTTTATGATGAGTCTTTGAAGTATTATGTTACAAAACTAGGTTACTCTAATTACTATGTTTACCCCTTAATAAACGGAAACTTCACCATGGAAGACAATAGTATTATGGGTCTAGACTTTACACAAAGTGAAGAAGCACTGAAACGTCAGTATGGTGAGATAGATTTTAAAGGTTTAGGTTTAGATTTTAACGATATCGTATCATACATCGTTTGGGATAAAGACAAACAGGAAGTCGTTATGGGTCCTGCTTTTATGGTACTTGATCCTTCGTTAGACTATGAAATGATTGAGGTTAGACCTTAAGTACAAGGAGGTAAGAATGCTTTCAATTAAAAACTTATCAAAAAAATATGGAAAAAACGAAGTTCTAAGAGACCTTTCTTTAGATTTTTCCTCTGGAGTTTACGCCTTATTAGGTCCAAATGGTGCAGGTAAAAGTACACTCCTTAATATTGTTTCTCAGGTAATTCGCTTTGATAGTGGATTGATTTTTTATGATAATCAAGATATTAAAAATAACAAAAAATTCTTGAATGAATTAGCCTACTTACCACAATCACCTGCTTTTTACCCAAATTATACCGGGTATGAGATGTTGGAATATTTAGGTTGTTTAAAAGGAATGAAAATTGCAGAACTTAAAGAAACAATCCCAGTTCTTCTCGATGCAGTAAATCTAAATGATGTGCATAAGAAGAAGATTGCGGCATATTCTGGTGGTATGAGGCAACGTCTTGGAATTGCTCAAAGTTTACTTGGAAATCCTAAAGTTTTAATTTTAGATGAACCGCTGAATGGATTGGATCCTAAAGAACGGATGCGTTTTAGGAACTTAATTGCTTCCTTGAGTAAAGATAAAATTATTATCATTGCAACCCACATTGTGAGCGATGTTATGAGTATAGCGGATGAGGTATTACTTTTTAATGATGGGAAGGTGATACAAAGAGGAAACGTTGAAGAGCTTTGCAACAAAATAAGTGGTCACGTCTATGACTTAGTAGTCGATGATGATCAAGACTTAAAAGGTTTAAACATTAGTAATCTCAACTATAAAAACGGACTGTATTATGCACGAGTTATTGGAGACTCCAATGGAGTACCCACTCCTTCAAAAAACATAACCTTAGAAGATGTATATTTATACCACTTTGGAGCTGATTATGAAGTTAATCATCCATGAAGTTAAGAAGATACTAACAAGAAACTTCCTTATTATCACGCTTTTACTTCTTTTAGTTAACTACGTTTATTTGGATACACTACTTGTTAATCGTTCACCGTATAGAGCTTTTAAGCACGATTTTGAAAATTTAGTACTCAATGAAGTGATGGATACCCTAGATAATGCAAATATTGATGAAGACTTGAAGATCTACTTCCAGCAAGAAATGGGAAACCAGATAAGCTACAGTGTTGAATATTCTGAGAAAGTTGATAAAATGGTTCAACAATCTGAGGTAATAAAAGTACAGAATAAGTTTGATGCAAAAGCGCAATACTTATCTAATTTCATTATTAAGTCATATCAGCACCGAAGTATCTCAAGATTCACTTATCCTTTTGCGATTTTTTCCTACTTAATAAACGATTTTTCTTCTTTATTATTACTCTTCATAACTGGATTTATAAGTGCTAGTATTTATAATCTAGAGAAAGAAACTGGAGTGCTTCGGCTTCAAATTCCTACTATAAATAATAGAAAAGTTGTGTTATCAAAAAGTTTGGCTCTACTATTTTCTATTGTTATTATAACTCTTGTTTTTACAGTGTTTGATTTATTGATGTTTAACCATAGACTAGCTATCGGGGATATGAGCCATCCTCTTTTTAGCATACCCGAATATGCAGGCACTCCATTAAATATTACAATTTGGGGTTTTATTTTATTAAGAGTTGTTTTTATTATTATTGGTTTGTGGTTTTTTGGTTTATTATTTTCACTGATTTCAATTGTAATAAATCATTCATTATTTTCATTAGTATTGAATCTATTCATTATCTTAGGCTGTGAGAGTTTATCTATTATACCCAATGCTCACCTCTTTCCATACTCCTTGTTTAGTGTTTCTAAAAAATTTAATTCTTTAAATTATGTTATATTATTGAATCGAGTCATTTTAACTCCATGGATTACAATAATCATAACTTTGGCGCTGATATTATTGTTAATTTGGATTACAAATCATATTTATTTAAAGCAAAGGACATCACTATGAAATTTACAGAGGTTATGAAGGTAGAAGTATACAAAATATTCATAAAGCAAAAGTTTGTATGGGTTTTTCTTTTCGTCCTAACAGTAAGTATTATCCAATTCCAAAGTCAACAACCCGCGAGTATGTTCAACAATAGTGACGCCCATAAAATATATAATACTTATGTATCAAGATTTGAAGGCCCTTTATCTCACCATGACATTAACCAACTAAAAAATGATTCTTCTAAAACTCTAGATCTTTATAGTCAGTATCAAAACCTGGCTAATCTCAAAAAACGTCAAGAATTCGTAAAAGAACATCGCTCCATACAAGAAGAATCAACTGTTGCTTCTTTAATCAATGCCCAGGTAAACTATATTTCTGAGAATCCAAATGAACGATATTTCCTTGACCCAAGTGGTTGGAATAAACTCATTGGTTTGGATAGTGTTGATTTTTTGTTTTCAATCCTCATACTCGTTTTTACTACTCATGTTTATACGAATGAACATGAAACAAAGGTTAGTATCTTTAACAGAAGCACTCTTTACGGCCGGTTTGTAAGATATAGCATACAAACTGCTATTATTTGGATAAGTTTAACTTTATTGCTATTGACAATAAAAACAACAAAATATTGGTTTATTTATAAAACTGTTGGATCGACGAGTAATTTTCCAATACAGTCTTTACCAAGTTTCTCAGCCCCTTTATTTAACATTACTATAAAGCAAACATACTATTTATTAATACTTATCCAAAGTATTGGCATCTTTTATATTGTTTCAATAATAAGCGCTTTATCGCAGCTATTTAAGAAAAATACTATCGTTCTAGTGATTGGTATTGCCTTAGTATTTATACCTTATTTCTTGATAAGACATGACCTTATCTCTTTATATCCCTATCCGGTGACTTGGTTAATGGCAAATCAATTAATACAAGGAGTGCACTTTTACTCAGAGATAGTTCAAATTAATTCGATTTATTGGAGCGACTTCATTAGAGTTGCTTTATCAACTCTATTCATAATGTTTTCGTTATGGCTTGTATCATTTTGGAAGGAAAAGGAGTAGAAACTATGAAACGCATCATGATTATTTTTTTAGCTTTGTTATTGAGCGCTTGTACGCCTTTTCCATTTTACACTGGATATTATAACGTAAATCTTGATTCCAATATCTTCGTGGTAAACCACATGATTTATGCAGGAATCTATCAGTGGAAGGTATATGATTTAGAGTTAGAATCGCTGAGCACTTTAAGTGCAGATACAAGTCTTAACATTCAAAAGGTTGATGCTAGTTTTGATAAGAGATATTCGTTGTATCCATCAAATGATGGAGTAGTAATGTTTCAACAGAGTCATGAAGATAAGAGTACAAGTATGGTGATCAGTAGATTTTCCCAGGACTCTTCCGTACCAAAAGAAGTAATAAATTTGACACCCATAAGTTTAATTGACGAGCATAATTTTAAGAATGCAAGTATGTTAAATAAAGATAAGTTTGGGACCTTCAATATTTTTAGTAAAACACCTTCTACCTTAGATACAGATGTACTACAAATGGTTCTAATCTATCAAGATAGGCTCTACTACATTCACGAAAATACAATGTATAGTACTGATTTTTTTGGCAAAAACACGGAAGATTTCGACGTCGATTTAAATGCGACTATAAAAAGTTATACTTTCGGTCCCAATACCATTTATTATTTGGACAAATCTTTCAACTTAATACAATATGAAATCGACACGAAGATAAGCAAAGTAATCCTTGAGAATGTCTTTCAATTTTATATTAGCCACTATGGTATAGACTATGTTAGCCTGGATGATGGATTTTTCTATCGTAAAATACCCCAATCAAACAAGACTTTACTCTTGTCTAAATATTATGATTCTGAAATGCAAGCAGACGATGAGTATGTCTATTACTATTCTGCCAAAAACAACTATGACATATACAGACATAAAATTGGTGGTGAAACTGAAAGCTTTGTCCATAAAAACATAGGTCAATTTAGAGTGTTGGATGAGTGTCTAGCCATTTTAACCCATGAAGATGAGTTATTAATTATTGATAAGTAGGTCAGTTGTAAGAACTTGAATGGGTTACTCTTAGGTGGATACCAATAATATAGTTTATGTTAGAATATACGAAAGTGAGGACTAACATGACTAAAAGAAAAAGAGCAACTTACCTTTTTTGTAATTTTGAGAACCTCAAACGATTCTTTCCACTCACTATGTTGATATACCTAAATAATATAGGTATAGAGACCCTTTCCATTCTCATAATTGCATGAATAGACATAGACATGACCATATTCACTGATAATTCAATAGTGTTCTTGTGTCATATTCTTAATATGAAACTTCTGCTTTTAAAACTTTGATGTGCAGTCAGGTGTTTTTTTTAGTTAATCAATAAAACTTTCTAAAATTAATTGACATCATTTTGACATCATTCGCTGATTATTCTCTGTATTCTCACACTCAAACATGCAAAAAACCTACTGTTTAGTAGG
>CAZZFJ010000054.1:0-6005 GCA_964653415.1 uncultured Erysipelothrix sp.
GGTTTATTACCACCATTACCAGGTTTATTGGGCTTACTTCCGCCATTTCCTGGTTTACTTGGTATATTACCTGGATTGTCAGGTATATTTTCGCCATCACCTGGTTCATCTGTACTGTTTAGTACTTTTTTTACTTTAATTGAATATGTTAATGTGGAGACACCATCTTCTGCCTTAACGACTATGGTTATAAGCTCTTCTTTTGTTTTACTATTAGAGTCTGTTGTTACGTCTGATATTTGAACTACATATGTTGCATTTTCTTGCGTTGGTGTCGCACTGTAGAGAACTTTTTCTTCTAAGTCATCAACCATCAATTCTAACTCATAATTTTGTTTTCCACTAGAAAAGTCTTTTATCGTTTCTTGATTTATTTTGATTTCAGATAAGGTTGCATCTGTTTCTTTGACCTCAATTTTAAACAATTCACTCTTTTGAGAATAGTAAATAGTTCCATCGATACCAACGGTCATATTGTTAATAAAGTCATCTACAATTATTTTATGATCGAGAGTTTCTGGATCAATGGCAATGAGTTTTCTTGATAGTGTTGTATAAAGTAGTCCATCTGGGGCGAAGTGTAAACGATATGGGAACCATTTTGAGCTGTTGTATAGACTGGGTTGAATCATTTTACTCTTAACAATAGTTTCTGTTTCGGTATCAAATGCAAAGATCGTACCATCGACTGCACCCCATAGTAGACCATCGGGGCCAAACTCTAAGTTACCAATCATACGAGGATTTTCGTCGATACCAGGAATATCTAGTGTAAAGGATTTGACGAGTTCATCTTTTTCAACATCCCAAATAAACATTTCTGCTTGTTTTGCGACAGGATCAATCCCTAAACCACCCCAAACAGAAGTACCACCATAGAGAAGTCCATCTTTGTAAGCTAAACTTATAATACTTTGGTCTTTGACTACATTTCGGTGTTGGCTCCATGAATCTGTTTTTTCGTCATAGATTGCAAGTACACCTCCATGCATGCCATAATCTGGAATGGTACCTACAAACAACTTGTCGTCGCCACTTTCAATTGCGAAGGGTCGGTCTTGTTCATCAATTATTTTATACTCATAGTTTGGATTATTAGCTAGGTCAATCTCTTTACTTGGATCATAACTATACATAATCGCACCGACATAGGTACCATACCAAACTTTGTCATTTAAAAAACCGATACCTTCTGGTTGGGCAAAGGTTGGTAAATTCACATCAATTTTGTTAGTAAAGGGGTTGTATACGCTCATACCTCTTTGATATCCACCCATATAGAGTCTGCCATCAAAGCCAAGTTCAAGGGCCTGAATATCAACTGCTTGCATTGACACATTAAGGGAAATAAAGTCGACTGCGCCACTCTTGGGTTCAATTAACATATACTCAGCATACTGAGTTAGAAGCGCAATTTTTGGGACCCCATTATGAATAACCCACTTCACATCTTTTGTTCGTACTGTATCAGGCAATTCGCGTTCTAGTTCTATTTCAGTTTTCTCTAAAGTCTGAATATTAAACTTGAAGAACTGTTTTTGAAACTTGAAGTAAATATTGTATGGATCCTCTTCACTTGGAAGTGCAATATTATTACTGTATTGGAAAGTGGATACAACTTCAAGTGTGTTCTTATCAACTACTAACATGTTAATAGTTCCATTTGAGATAAAGAGATAGTCACCCACAATTCTAAGGTCTTCAAATGTACCTGTAGTTCCACTATACCCTTCAATGATAACCTCTTCTTTAGTACCCTTTGAAATTGAATACTTAATTAAATGTTTGCCTTGAGTACCAATTCCTACATAGATATCATCTCCATCGATGAAAAGACCTCGAGCATATTGTTGTGCATCATGCATTTTACCTAAATCTGTATGTTGCTTTGTTTCTGGATCATAGACAAATAGTTTTGAATTGGGATAAGTTGTCCCATAGATTTTCCCATCATCTGCTACTTCAAGATCCCAAATCCATTTATCAGCGGGAGTAGCTCCAAGATCTTCTACAACTTTAGTTGTGGGAACATATCGATAGAGCTTGCCATCTTCAGTTCCACCAAAGTATACATTCTTATCTTTTCCAATAGTAATAGCCCAAACTGCAATTGTATTTGGGATTACTTTTGAATACTTCACTTCCCCTGTGTTTGCATTCAGTGCATAGAATGTTCCAGGTGAACCATTAGAAACGAAGTATACCTCATTTTCACCCAATGCATTGGTTCCAATAGCACCTGCTTGACCTAATCCAACATTGACCATTTGACCAAGATTAACAGGTTTTCCATATTCACGCTCTAATTTTTGTGAATTATCAACCTCAGAAATTAACACATCATCAAAGTAAGCCTTGGTGACACTTGGTTTACCTGAGTAGAAACCAACACGCATATATGCAGCATTACTTGGAGCATCACTCATTTTTCGAATGGTTGTCCACTGATGGGTACCTAAAGAATTACTGGAAAATAACTCTTCATGCACCTTTATGACTTTATTATCTGAATCATAGTATTCCACAACCAATACAATACTGTGTGATTGTGTTTCAACATTCACCTTTGCGGATGCTAAATACGTTTTTCCAGGAGTTACCTTCACCTTATTACTCAAGATGCGTGCCGTATTATTTTCTCCCTCTGCAACTAAATCTTGCATATAGAGACTCTTTTTACCCGACGAAGCAATGGTGTCAACGGTGGTGAATGCTTCATTTTCTGCAACAACTTTCCAATTATTGAGCCCCTCCTCAAATCCTGGGTTTAGTAAGTTATCTTCAATTGGTTCAACTAACACTTCCTCTTGATACTGAGACACTGTAAATCCATAGAACTTCGCATTTGTAATACTTATACCACCAGAGTTAAATGTTATCACCAAGTCAGTAGTACCAGCTACAGCTGGGAGCTCAAGAGTTTCAGAGACTTTACCTAATCCTTGTTTATTTTTTAAAAGAACATTTGTATATTTCAGACTCTTTCCCGTAGCATCCAGATAGTTAACACCAATCTCCACAGAGTGAGATTGTTTTAAAACTTCTAAATCAACTTTTAATTGGGAATTCTTTGATCCATCAATGCTAATTTTGTCACTGACTACTGCACTTTTTGTTTCACTAGAAAGGTCGATAAGCTCTAAAACATCATCTTTGACCAAAATATTTTCAGCAGTGACTCTAAACCCACCAATTTTTATACTCTCATTGAACTTACTGTTTGTAATGTCCATCTCATTAGAAGTAACACTTGTAATGACTAAATCTGAACCTGAGTGATTCTCAATCCCAACTAAGACATCTCCATTTAGCTGCGATAAATCAACCGCATTTAATCCCTTAACCAGTTTATAGTCACTTCTTTTATCATTATTAGTAATGTATAATCTAGCATCTTCGCTAGTCTCACTCAATACATCCACCAATAGTGTACCACTTGTATTATTTGCCTTAGCAACAGTAGTCGCACTACTATTACTCGTAATAGTTAATACCCTATCACCGGCAACTAGATCTATATATGAGTTTCCATCATAATCCCACCCCGGAATCTCAACTTTAGCAGTGAAGTCTCTTCGTGCAACTTCTACTAGGTTCGATGCCCTCACCGGAACACTAGAGAAGAGCATCACGAAAGATAGCATCGCTGATAATATTCTCATATTTATTTCCTCCTATAAACTACAAAAGTAGCTATAAGCAGTATAATTCAATTGAGTAAGCCCTTACAAGTCTATAATATGTCCGTTATTGACTTTATCATGACCCTAAATATAATAATAAAACGCATCTAAAATCAGTTTAGATATTGATTTTCACTACTATAATCAAGGGTTTCCGCCCTCTTTTTTCTTTGATTAAAACATAAAATATTCAGTTGTTTAAGTCATAATACCCTGTTAAAATTTCTATAAGTAGATCATACATATGGTATTAAATAAATACACACAGAGTTTCTGCTTAACAATCTTATCACCATTATTTCTCGATTGTGTTCCACTTTTTATTGATATTTACTTTGGTAATTTATCATTTTTAAAAATAAAAAAGATTCAAAATAATTGAATCTTCCTTAAGAATATCTAAAAATTGAGTCGTTCCCTCTTATTTGAAACTCTCTTTTAAAACTTATTAGTACTCTAACATTCTTGGTAATTTTTTTGCTTGATCAACCCAATCAGAAATTTGAGTAACACTTGGAACTCTACCTGTTAGATTTTTCTCTTCATTAACTTGCAACATTTTTTCATGCAGATTTTCAGCATTTCTTTGAGCAAGTTCAGGGATTGTATCGACTCCTGAGGCTTCCAATAAATCAGCAAATTGCTCTCTTACCCCGTTAATTCTAAACAAATCAATATGATTTGCCCATGAAAGAATTAAACTTGAAGAGATACCACTCTTATCAGCCAATTCCTTTCTTCCCTTTGGTGTTTTGCATGCATTTAAATAATCATCAGTATTATGAATACCTACATCATTTAACTTTTTCTCATACATGGTTCCAATACCTTCAACTATACTTAATTTCATAGAATCCTCCATTCATCTATAGTGACTACATTATACCTCTGGTTGATAGCGTTTTCAATATATTTAATTTAGTAATAAAGAACTCTACTAAAGTTATCTTTATCATCTAAGATTTTTTAAATCACTGAAACTCATTTGTATCTGTACTGTATTTAGTGGATTAAAAATAAGATATGTTTTATAAAACCATTTAATCAGATACACGAAGCTTTATTATATGTATAACATGACTCATAAAGCCTTATTGAAGACCCATCACAAAGGTTATCAGTGCGATCATCAGCATCAACGGCCTAACTAGATATCGAATCTCAATTGTCCATTTTGATAGTTGCTAGAATCGAAAGGTTCCAATGGAAGATCACCTCAAAAAATAAAAAAGAAATAAGTATAGCTAAAAAGGTCTTATCCAATACTCATTGAGAGTTAATTTTAGACCTTTTATTAAATCAAATATGTTAAGAACTGAATTCTGATAAGACTCCCATTGAGTAAACACTCCAAATCAATGAAATTTAGAAAATGGTGTTATTGTTACTACTGATTTTTACTAAAATGACTTACTATTTTTTCAATAGACAATATTTAAAGGTAGTATCTATCTTTTCGACTTTCTTCAAAAACATAGCGTTTTAAACTTGGATATTTAGCAACGTTCAAAAAAAGTATTCCTTCGTGAGTAATTGTTTGGAGAATTAAATCACTGTCTTTATCATGCACAATGATATCACTAAAACCAATTTCAGTAGGTACAACAATTAGCTTATAATTTTTAATCCGTGTTCGATAATCTTCATCTAATAGTTCCTTTTCTAATACAAAGAAATTATCTAAGGTATATAGAAAAGAGATTATGTCTGTAGATTTATAAAACATATAAACAACTGATCCTGCTGGCCCTCTTTTTTTGATTGCTTTTTCTCTAGGTGCATTATTCAATATCTTTTCTAGTTTTTCCAGAAATTGTTTTGATGGACTTTTATCCTTGTTCAATAAAGTAATTGTTATTCGAAAAATATCCGGCTCTATATCATTAAGCAATGAGATATATTCTCCATTATTTTCTAATATTGCGTTTTCCATAAAAATAAATCCTTCCCTTTTTAACCATGTTAAGAATGAGCATTATTCACTTCAAAAAATAAGCGTGGAGTGATTCTTTTAAAAATGATGAAAGTATCGTAGCAAATTTATTATATATATACTTTGGACTGTCAACACTTTAGCGAACAATTTTTATAGTTATACTGGTAATGCATACTCAATTGGTGATTTGTAACCTAGCGACGAGTGCAGTCGTTTATTGTTATACCACCAAATGTGTCCACCTAATTCTACATCTAATTCTTTTAATGTGTTAAATTTATTTTGATATACAAATTCAAATTTCAATCTTTTAAAGTTTGCTTCAGCACTACATTGTCATAGGGCGTCCATTATGACTTATTTTTATATCAAATGTATACAAGAGT
>CAZZFJ010000055.1:0-5784 GCA_964653415.1 uncultured Erysipelothrix sp.
CAGATTTGAGTGATCTAATCTTTGAATCACCGGTTGGGATTTCAGTATCTGGTGTTTGATCGTTAATAATTGCGACGTTGCGAATCATAGTAACTTCATCAACCACAATATTGTCCTTTAGAACGAGTGTGAAGCTGATTCGAATTTCTTTTTTCGCTTTTAGTTCCACAGTATATCCATCTATGAGTTCTTGAATACTTCGCTCATCTGAGCCTTCTCCAACATAGGTAGTAGTGACTACAGTGCTATCAAAGTCTTTAAAGTAATCTTGAATGTCTGTGAATAAATCTTGTACTAATACATCCCTTAAATCAACGTTTCCATCATTTCTAATGGTGATGGTGTAATGTAGTGCTTCATTAGGTTCAATGAATCCATTGCCATTAGCATCTACACCCACTTTGGATGATACCAGTCTAGGTTCTCCTGTTTCTATTTCAGTTTCAGGATGATTTTCGCCAACGGTAGCGATGTTCTTTAATTCTTTTACAACAGAAGCATCTAAGTCATCTTTGACTTTAACACTAAAGGTAATGGTAAAGGTTTCATCTGCTTCAATTGCTAGCATAAATCCTGCTACTAATTCACTTAATGGTTTTGTGTTGCCATTGATTGTGAATGTTGCACTACTGATATCTTGAATATGATCCATGAGCAAAGACAAATCATCTTGAACAAAGACTGTGTCTTTAACTTCACCACTATTATTAATGGTAAGTGTATAATGTAATACTTCTCCTTTTTCTGCTAGGTCATTACTGTTTGAATCTCGAACAGATTTCGTAGCACTAATTTTTGGTTTTCCTGTAGGAATTTCAACTTCAGGAGTTTGATCACCAATAGTTGCAAAGTTTCTGAGTTTGCTGACTAAATCACTATCGAAGTTATCTTTCACTTTTACTGTGAAGGTAATGGTGTAGGTGTGTTCTGGACCTAAGGTAAGATTGTAACCTGACATTAGGTTTTCAATTGCCAAATCTCCAGCGGTTGTTGTAGCAACAAGGCCACTTACACTGTCAATGTATGGAAGTAGATCTTCTAATGTATCCCGAACTAATATATTTCGTGCTGAAACATTACCTTGGTTTTCAATTGTGATTGTAAATGTTAGTCTCTCTTTTGCTTCTGCAATTCCATTGTTGTTTTCATCGGAAACTGTTTTTGATGTTATGATAATGGCTTTTCCAGTAGGTACTTCTACCTCTGCTGGTAAATCATCTACAGTTGCTAAGTTTCTAAGTTTTTTAACTACTGTTGAATCAAAGTCATCTCTTATTTCAACTACAAAGCTAACAGTGTAACTTCCTGCAGCATCTACATCAATGTACATTCCATCCATCAATTCTTTCAATTTAGCAGTTCCACTTGGTGTGGTCATGTCAAGATCTGTAACATCTTTAATATAGGGGAGTAAATCTGTTAATGTATCTTGTAGCAAGGCATCTTCTTTTCCTACTTTACCATCATTTTTAACTAGAATAGTAAATGTAATGCTTTCGCCTGCTTCTGCTATGCCATCACCATTTTCATCTCTAAATGATTTGGTGATATTGATGTCTGGGTCACCTGTTTCAATTTCAACTTCAGGTGTATCTTCACCTACAGTTGCAATATTATGAAGTTTTGTCACTTCTTTGGTGATTAGATCCGATTTTACTACTACAGCAAATTCTAAGCTAACCGTACTATTTGCAGAGACATTAATCATAAAACCGTCAATTAAGTCTTGTAAGGGTCGTTCAACGCCATTAACTTTAACTTTACTTGTGGTGATACTGTCAATATGTGGTAAGAGTTCAGAGAGTGTATCTTGAACAAATAGGTTTTTCTTAAATGCTGTACCGGTATTCTTTATAGTAATGGTATAATTTAAAACTTCACCTGGTTCAGCGAAACCATTTTCATTGAAGTCTTTAACAGCTTTTGTTGAACTGATAATAGATTCTCCAACAAGCATCAGTGCACTATCACTGAGATGGTTGACTGTAACAGTGTTTTCAAGTCTTTCTGGAACTTCAACATCTGTTAGAATATCCACTTTGAATTTAATAACATAAGTTTCATCTTTTGAAAGATTGCTTGTATATCCAGCCATCAGTTCTGCGATTGTACCTGTATAACTTTCAACACCGTTTCGGTAAATAATCATTGGATGATTACTTGTATTGAGATAATCTTTAATATCTTCAAGTGTATCCTGAATGTGTACATCACGTAAATATCCACCCGATTGATTTACAATCGTAATTTCATATTCTAGTGTGTCACCTTTTTCAGCAACAGTTTTACCTGTTATTTCAGAGACATCTTTATTGAGTCCAAGATCTGCAATATAGTTATCATCGATTTTATTGATCAAGCGTAGGGTGTTAATTCCTGATTCTGGCGCTAATGTAAAGACACCATTTTCAAGTAATGTACCATATCCTGCATCTGATTCCTTCTGTAATTTTGTTGAACGAATAAATCTTTCAATATTATCGTTAACAATTGACGTTTCTTCTATGGATTTTGCGCCCAAATGTTGTAAAATATATATATCATGGGTTTCAGTTGAAATGTCATCCTCTACACTTCCCCTAGTGTCATCTAAGAGCGTATATTCATATTTTCTTTGATTGGATGCATCTATCAGTGATAGTTCATTTTCTTCTGAATCCAATAAAACTTTTTTAACTAATAAAATGGTCGGTTTTACCGTAGGTTTTGGTAGAAGCGTATTTTTTGCTACTCCATCTTTCGTATAGTAGAACTTAGCATCTCCATTAGTATGAACCGTCGTTCGACCAGATGCCTCATAAGGGGTAATGACATCTTCCGTTGCCACAACTGTATATTTGAATGCAGCTACGTATTTATTTGTCGATTTTTTATAAGTGAATGAAGTGGATGTCATATCCCAACTGATTAAGGAGTTTGTATGGCTTAAGCCGGTACTATTACCTTCAATCATGGTGATATCTCCCACAATTTCAAATCCTGTTCCCATTGGATCTAATAATGACATATTGGTAAATGGGAAACGAATTTTATTAGCAATTTCGGTGAACTTTTCACTAAGTTGAGAGCTACTTGCCTCAAAGTAATGGGCAGTTGAACTGGCCATCTCTTGTAGGGTAGCTTCTGCTCTATTTACATTGCCTAAATCTAATGCAATTGTATACAGTGTATTTCCTGCATTTTTAGCAATATTAGCTTCAGCAATATTGGTATGGAAAAGATCGAGCATATCAAGCTCATAAGGTCTTGTTGTCGACACTTTTCTTTGTATCTTTAATGATTCACTACCAGAACCACCCATATCACTTCCACTACCACGAGCATAGTTGAAGTCGCTTGCAATAAGTCCCTTTTCTACTGATGCGTTGGTAAAGTTCATGATTAAAGCGCGATTATTAACGCCAACAGAAGTGTCATTACTTAAGGAGTAAACTCCTGAACTACTTCTTGTAATAATACTGTCGCGATAGGTTCTATTACTTGAGCTTGTAGTACCTGTTGCAAGACCTGCTTCATACTTTGCAGTACCTTGTGCAGTTAAACCAAATCCAAAGGTTGGTTGACCATCGGTTAGTAGCACGATAATTTTATTATCTGCCGTACTAGATTGTAAGAGTGTTCTTGCTTCATTAAGAGCGAGTTGAGTAAATGTTCCACCACTTGCTGATAAGGCATCGATATCGTTTTTCAAACTGGATCTGTCAGTTCTAAAACTAGCGTTTTCGGTTACTCCTGTTGAAAAACTAATTAAAGCGATTCGATTTTTATGAGTAAACTCGCTATCATCGAGTATAATATCTACAAAACTCTTTGCTGCCACCTTGGCATTAGCTAAACGTTTATTATTATCCATACTTCCAGAACTATCAACAATCAAAACAATGTCTTGCGATTGAATTTCAGGGGTAAATTCAAGTTTAATGTCAATGTCCCATGTATTTAATTTATCTGTATGACGCGTAGCCTTTTTAGTTAATTGAATGCCATCACCGTTGGTAATCGATGTGCCATCAACCGCAAAAGCCGTTGGTGCCAAATATAAATTAGAAACCACTAAGACAAGACTTAACATGATGCTAAAAAATCTGTTTTTAAGTTTCATATTCTCTCCTTTCTTAAAACCAAATATTTCTTTATTGTGGGCTCAAAAAATAAACCTCCTATATATAGTCCACCTGCTAATCAAATTATAAAGCCTTGCAAGTATTAATATCGTTCAAAGTTTTGGTTCAGTTAACATAAATTATGACCACAACAGAAAAGAGGTGCTCACATGCAACTATTTGATAATCGCATTCAGCTTAAAAAAGATATTTTGAGTATCTTGATATCTTCCCATGGATACATGACAAGCCAAAATATTAGAGATGAACTTCATTCCAGTAATTTGGAGACAATCCAAAGTATTTGTCGTGAAATTAATGATGACTTTTATCACAATATAAAAGAAGAAAACATCCTGGCATCAACTGTTGGTGAAGGCATTAAGTTTGTGGGTAATCTAAAGTATATTCCTGAATTTATGAGCTATCTGTATCGACAAGACATAAATTATAAAATATTAACGGAGAGTTTCTTCTCTACAATATCACCGATCAAATTTTGCGATACCTATGGTTTATCCTTATCTACTTTGAAGCGAAAGGTTATTGAGGTCAACAAATCACTGGCTGAAGTGGATCTAGAGATACAACTCAAAAATACAATTCAGCTTATAGGTGATGAGTCTAAGCGAAGAGTCTTCCTCTTTTATCTCATCAATTATGTTGTCTTTGATTTAAAAGATGTCCCTACGCTCGTCAATCTTCATTACTACTCAAGTCTTGCTTCCTCAGTTTTACAACATACAAACTTTGATATCCCTTCCCATCTTGAAGCAAGTTTTATTCTTTGGCTCTACATTGTTGATTTCTCTGTACGCAAAAAAAATGAGTTAGAACCTATGGATCCACATGATCAAAGCTTACTGTCTAACTCAGTTTTCATTAAAAAACCCAAGGAACTGAGTCATTGGGACATACGAGATTGGAGATTTTACTCCTTATTCAATTCAATCAACGGTATTTTTAGTGAAGACAGCATGGTGAATTTGGAGGCATTTAAGGAAGCTGTGGTTGGCAATATTAGCCTTTGGGTTGATTTGTTCAAGAAAGATTTTAAAATATTAAGTGAACAAGAAGAAGATTCCTTACTTACAAAATGTGTTCAGGTGATTTTATTATCCTCTTTCATCTATATTAATGAGGATTTAAAACGTTGGATTCTAAGAACAAATACTTTACCACAAAACAGTGATCCCGAACTCGAAACACGTTTTGAGAAAATGTGGAGTGAGTATTTGGAGTTAGAACGTCCCTTCCCTCAACCCTTTTTCAAACTAGTATCATTTTTACTTGTCCGAAATTTATACCTCTATGACGAATTGAGAACTCCTATCTACATTAATCTAAAATTATCAAGTGGAACCTTACTCAATGAGTACGTTACATCCCTCATCTATAAAAGATTTAGTAATGACTATCGGCTAAGTTTTATGAAAAGCTCTAAGGATGCTGACTTAATTATTACCACAAAACAAATTGAAACTACCAGTCAGACTACGATTATCTTTATTAGTGATAGTCTCTCTGAGGAGGATTTTAGTCGCATTGAGATGGCTTTAAGCTATGTAAAACGCTTAAAGGAGTTTGAAAAGTAACATCCACACTATTTTAACCTTATGGATGATAATTAAAAAGGTGACATATCTTTTATGACAAGTCACCTTTAAATTATATATTTTAT
>CAZZFJ010000056.1:0-5752 GCA_964653415.1 uncultured Erysipelothrix sp.
ACACCATCCCCCTTTTGAGGAGACACTTCATAGCCTGCGGTAAATTTAATTACTCGGACATCCGATAGCGGAGTATCATTATCACCACCAACTGCATCGCATATAAGGTTTCAATCTCATTTTAGAATCTAATGTTTTAACGCTCACAGGATATTTGTATCAACTGGTCTTCGCGCATTAATTCAAGTGCTACATTGATGGATAAAGTCATCATAAAGGTTATTCAGTTTTCAAAGATAAAGAAGGGAATAAATAGACCCCTCTATATAGATAAGGAATCTAGAGCCCCTGTGATGCATAAAATATGCAAATTTCTTTAAATAATTGACTATTTCATCATTTTTCTTAGTTTTTCAAGTATTTTTGCCCTTCTTCTAGTAATTGTGGATTGATGTACATTGAGTATTTTTGCATACTCAGTATCTGAAAGCTCATCAAAAAATATTGCATGAATAAGTTTTTGCTCCTCATCACTCAATAATAAAATTTTCGATAACATGAGATCAATCATTTCCAGTTTAATTGCGTTGTGTCGAGTAGGATCATGGTCTTCAATTAATTTATATTCTAAAGAGTTTTGATTGAAGTCATCAAGAACATGGTCCAAATAGATCACATGATGTCGTGCTAGTTTATTTAAATACCTCTCACGTTCTTTGTCTTTCCAATAAGCGTAGTAGATTTTTTTACTTACCTTGACTGGAACATTATTGACATAGATTACATAGTTATTATTTTCCATACTTTTTCCTCCTGTTCTGTGTAATCAATAGTTATTGATTCGATAACAGGAGGCCCCCTGATGGACCACATAAAAAAACCCCCAATCTGAAGGCACACGAAAACCATTGTTATTCATGTGTCTTGATTAAAAGGTTTTAAATCTCTCTTAATATGAAGTTATAGCATTACTATATAAATACTATTATTGTGCTATAACCCTTATAGTCATACTATTAACTAGATATGACTTTGTGTCACCTACCATATGACATCAAATTGATGTTCTTGGGTAAATATTTTTTACTTTAAAATCTCGTAAATATTACTAGTTTTTGCACCACTCTTTCTATAACGATTTATAATTATTATGAATCCTTCAGCCTCCAATTCTTTCAGTGCTCTAAAAACTGTACGTCTTGATATGTTTAAGCCATTAGCTATTGTTTGGGTAGAATGAAAACATCGAGCGTACTTCGCACCATGTCTTTCTAAATATAAATATACGAGTATTGAGGAATATCCTAAATTAGATTTAAAAACTTCAGCGAACTGAAAACTACTCGTGCTTAAAGACACTCTTCTTCCTCCTTATCCTGTTATGAAAATCTGTGCCACTTACTCTACTAAAAATCTCTTCTTTACTTGTATACTGAATGGTCCTGTTCTTCTCTTGATTAATTGAAAATGGTTTATCAAAAGTAATACCCCATTCTTTAAAAAGTTTTAATTTTAAACGCATTGGGTTATATCCAGTCTTCATCACAACGAAGTCACCTTTAGGCATTGATTTCAATTCATCAGAAGTCATGAGTGGTCTTTCAATCATTTGTAAGCTTTGTGATTGTTCACCTTTACCTCTACTAACTGATCCACTAAGAATCGTTTGTGTACCCAAGTTATCAGAAAGTACATCTGCAGTTTTTGAATTAGGTGCAAAACCTCCAAAGATTGAGTTTTGACAATTATCCACGATTATTTCAGTACCTTGACTGTCGTAGCTCTTTTCTAGTTGCGCTAACGACTGTATGATGGCGACAAGCGATAGTTTTCGCGAACGTGAGGCACTAAACATCATCTCAATGTTTTCTATCTTAGGTATTGTACCGATTTCATCTAGATAGAACATGACTCTATTATTTAAGGAACCACCCATGTCATCAGCAATTGTAAGTATTTCTCTATACATCTGTTGAATGATTAAAGAGATAATAAAATATTTTGTATTGTCTTCTTCAGGCATGACTAAAAATAGTGCTGATTTCTCATTACAGAAAGTTTCTGCATCAAGGTCCGTATCAAAACAAAGAATCTGTTCGAGTTCTGAATCAATGAAGGCATTGAGTCTAGCTAATGCTGTTGAGATAACTGATTGCATAGATTGATCTGAAGTATTCAAAGCAGCACCAGCAAACCACCTGGCTTTATGATTCTCAGGTAACTGTTCAATAAGGACTTTAAATTCATTGGAGCGATTACCAACTGGTGCTAGCAAATCTTGTATCAGTTTAAAGACAGAAATGATGTGTCTTTTTCCAGGTTCTGCATATTCTGAAACTATGAGTATCGTGGCAGTTAATAGTCCTTCGGCTGAATCATAGAAGAATTGATTTTGTCCAAAATTCATATCTGTGCCACTAGAGTATATGATAGTCTTTGAAATAATCTTAGCATATTTCTCAGACTTCGCTTTTGTCGCTAAGTCATTAGTATTCGCTAGATACATATCCATATATTTATTTACAAGATGTAGCATATTAAAGTGATGACTTTTCAAAGGGTTTCTTAGGTCAATAACTGATACATTGTATCCATAATATTTCTCAGCGATTGTAGCATAGTTTCTAAACAAATCCCCTTTAGTATCTGTAGTCATAAAGGACATACCAGTAGCACAAGCATATTCAAGATTAGGATATAGAAAATAAGCTGTTTTACCAACACCTGCAGACCCAATCATCAGTGTATTAACATCGCTGTCATCAACAAGAGCGTGCACTTTTCCGCGTTTTTTAACATATCCAACAATCACACCTTGTATAGAAGGTAAACTCTGTTTTCTACGCCATTTAAGCGGAGAATAGGGGACTAAGTTGAAGGCTTCGAGTATTTCATCCTTATTCGCAAATCGAGCAGTACCGTGCTGCCCATCGCCTACTTGTTTTCTTTTAATATGATTAAGGTTATAGTTTCTGTTTGAAATAATAATCATAACTGAAAACATTAAACCTATAACTGCGAGAACTGTGATAGCTTGATTATTCATGTTTGATAAAGTCAAAAACATCATGGTCGTAATCATAGGTATCAGTTGGTTCAACATACTCTGTGATGATACTTAAGGCTTCTTCGTAACTTTGGGATGACATGACTCTATCAGTCATTTCTTTTGCATGTTCTTTTAAGTCATGTTCTTTTAAAGATCTTGAAGCAATTGCAATAAGATTAAAGATGTTGCCATCTGCTCCAATTAATGGTGATTTTGGTTTGAAGTTATTTTGATTCATTTATTCTATCCTTTCTAAGTATTAAAAAGACATATGTATCCACACATGTCTTAGTAAAATCGATTAAAGTTTCAATGATTAATTCTTTGTCTTCTTTAGTATGAACAATCTTCGTTTTAAACTCATCCTTGAGTAGTGATAGATACTTTAGGAAAGTGGTATATTTAGGGGAAGTATCAACATATTTAATTAGGTGATTTGGGTTATCAGTAAAGTTTAGTACGGCATCAATAACAAAATCTTTCATTTCTAAATGAGAAGCTTGTTGTTCGGCGAGTTTCAGTGCGAGTATCGCAGTTGATAGCAGGGCTTCGATTCCTATGTTCCTCTGTTTTGTAGAATCTGACTTTACTAAGTATATGTACTTTGAAAAACTCTTAGTTAGATCTTTAAAAGTCACCTGCTTAGAAGTTGTTAAAGAATCAACTATCTTTTTATAAGTTTTTTTTCTAAGTAAATCAAATGGTGCGTAAAACCCTGATTGTGCTGGGAGTCCATTTAGATGTTTTAAGTCTTCATTAAAATCTTTATAAACGGGTAACTCTATCTGACTTTCTACACCTCTTATTTCTTTTAGCTCCTTAAGTATGGTTGTAGAAGCTTCTATTCCAACATAGTCATTATCAAGTGCAAGTATGACTTTATTAAGGTGTGGATAAGACACAAGCAGACTGTGGATAACTTTAGAGGATAGGCCGCATAAAGCAACATATGAATGTTCCTCCCAAGAGTCTTGATTTAAGCTGATATATGATAGTAAATCTACTGGAGATTCAAATACATATAGTGTTTCGCTTTTACCTATAAGATTAAATGAGAAGTTGCTATTTGATCCATATTGGTTTTTTTGAACTATAAAATCATTTAGGTGTGTACTTCGCTCATGAATATGAACTATCTCATTTTGATTGTCTAAACCTAAAAACAGGCAATGACCTTTCACTAAGTGTTCGGCTATAAGTTTATGATTTAGAAAACATTTGATAATTTTTGGATCTATAAATCTAAAGTGTTCTAGGTAAAGGGTGACGTTTCTTGCTGCTTCATCAAATTTTGGGATTGTTAGTTTAGAAGTTCTATTAATGTGAGGAGTATTAAACTCTGATTGTAAAAAGACAACAGACTCGTTATAGCTCATGTTGAAAAAGGTCATAAGAAATTGAATGGGGTATCCACCAATTTTTCGAGAATGTTGATACCATTTGTTTTCATTGAAATCAACAGAATGATGTTTATCCCAAAGAGTTCGATTTCCTTTTTGGATGAGAGGTTCGTTTAACTGTAGTAGAATATCTTTTATATGAATTTCATTTATCATCGATATGATACCCCAAAGCAACTTTCTTTCTTTTAATATTTTTCAGTAATACTTTATCACTGTGATATTTGTTAGCTTGATCAGTCATGCTCTTCTGAAACATTTTACTTATTGAATAAAGTAGTCGAATACTATGAGTTGTATTATCAGAAAAGTCTTGTTTATTTTCGACCTCGACAAAGTCAATTCTATTAGTGATTATTGGTGTACTTATTAAAGACTCATTAATAAAGGTATTGTTTAAAGGTATAGTATTTAGATCAATAGATTCAGGAAACATATAGTTTTCATGATTCATATGAACTTCTATATAATCTTGATTAGTGCTCAAAGGTATTTCATCTGGATAGCTCATTAAGATCATATCCTTTCTTATTTCGAAGCTACTTCTTTGTAGTGGAATATTCAATGCCTCTTTAATCACCATATTTTTAATGCTCCTAAATGCACTTATATCAGCAAGGTTTTCAACTCGCTCCTCTTGTGTTGTATAAGTATAGAGAATTTCCTGTCTTTGAAGGTACCACATATCTAATAGTTCTTTTACAATTGGATCATGCGATATTAGATTTACAATCTCATCAACTAGCTTTTTAGTGGGTTTTGGTAAGTATCCATAAACCAGTTTTCCTGAAGTGTTTTTTAATACCTTCGCGAGATTAACTAATCTGTTATTTACCTCATTGTTGTTTACTATTTGGCTGTCAATATTATCAATTTGAGATTTTATATATGTTTCACTTGATAGTTTTAATTGATCGCGATAGTAGGTTTGCGCAGAGTATATATTCATCAGATCATGTTTAAATATCTGTTTAGCAAATGCACCACGTATATTGTCGATAGATTGGTTATTTAAGTAACCTTCTTTCGGATTAGTTGAGTACATCATTAAGTGGATGTGTGGATGGTGCGCTTCGTTATGGAATGCTCCATACCACTTAAAGTTTTGGTAATCTATCTTCAGGTTTTCAGCAAGAGTATTTTGAAGTGCACGAGTTAAAACTTTCCAAGATTTAAGATCATCATAGCTAAGACGAACAGCATCTTCTCTTTTTAAAGAAATGATTGCAGTCCAAATATTACCTTTATGATTAGATATCTCTCTTTTAACTTCGGATAGATTAATCTTATCTTCATTAGAAGTAAAAAGACCATGAGAGTCTTCTTTAACTACTCGTGGTCTTTCGGCTATGTATTGTAAAAA
>CAZZFJ010000057.1:0-5498 GCA_964653415.1 uncultured Erysipelothrix sp.
CCAAAGGTTTTCACTTGTGTCAACACTTTATGAACATTTCTTTTTTTTCTTTTTTAAAAGCTGCTTTTAGTTCACAAAACAACAACATTCGAACTCTATTTTTCTTCAACCAAGAACCCCAAGATTCACCTATCCTTATTATATGCAAAATTCCACTTATCTTTTTACCAACAAAATCATGATATCTACTGCATATCTTTTGCGACAATTAAAAAAGCCGAATATTTCGACTTTTTAACTCTCTAAACCGTTTCAACAAAGAAATCATTGTGTTCCATAAATAAGGAAACCAAATCATCTCGAGTTAATTGCTTTTTATCTGTCCCTTGAACATCAAAAATAATATTACCATCATGAAACATAATCAAGCGAGTTCCATAATCTAAAGCATGTTGTAGATTGTGAGTGACCATCATCGTTGTAATATTTCGTTGTTCAACCATCTTACGCGTAAGCTTCATAATGATTTCACTACTTTTAGGATCTAAGGCAGCGGTATGCTCATCCAAAAGCAATATTTTAGGATCATTCATTAATGCCATAAGCAGCGATAATGCTTGGCGTTGACCTCCAGATAACTGACCTACTTTGGCGTCCAACTTATCTTCTAGACCTAAATCTAGTTCTCGTAGGATTTCTTTAAAATATTCTATTTGATCTGTACGGACTCCTTTTTTAAAATTCATCAGGCGACCTTTATCAAATGCCAAAGATAAATTTTCCAAAATAGTTAAAGAGGGGGAAGTCCCCGATACCGGATCTTGGTAGACTCGAGACACCTCTTTAAATCGTTGGTGAATCTTTTTCTTTTGTATATTTTCCCCTTCGAATTTTATGATTCCAGTATCAGGTTCAATTTGTCCACAAAGTAAGTTGAATAGCGTGGATTTTCCACTTCCATTTGACCCAATTATTGTAACAAACTCTCCTTTTTTCACTTCCAAATTAAGACGATTATAAAGATTTAATTCAGCATCGGTATTGCGATTAAATGTCTTACTAATATTATGAAACGCTAACATCTTTCGCTCCTTTCTTGTCCTTGAAATTCACTGAAATTGAGGCATTATTTAGGACAATTGCAACCAAGAATATCATTACTGTAACCAACTTCATATGTTGAGGCTCCATTCCAAATCGAATAGCTAAAGCTACAATAAAACGATATACTATCGAACCAACAATTGCTTGAGTCGTTAGTTTTGCTTTTGAATTCCCCAATAAAAGTAATCCCAGCATGACAGATGAAAGTCCCATAACAATCATCCCCACACCAAGTGACACATCATAATAGCGCCCCACTGAAGCAGCGACTCCACCACTAAGTGCTACGAAGCCATTGGCAATGGATAAACCAATAATTTTAACTTTCCCCACATCATGACCTAATACTGTAACTAAGCCTTCATTGTCACCAGTTACTTTTAGTAAATATCCCATCTTTGTGGATAAAAGCCAGTCCACAATGAACTTAATTACAAATACGATAATCAATAATAAAATTAGGCGATAATATTTTACTACGACATCTGGCGCTCCCACACTATTCAACCAGCCTGTATCAAAAAGCGTTTTTTCTTTTAAAAGCGGTAGATTTGAGCGCCCTCCTGCAATCATTAAATTCACAGAATAAAGCCCAGTCATTACAAGTATCCCACTTAAAAGACTGGATATCTTTAATTTTACATGCAAAAAGCCTGTCATGGCACCTGCCAATAAGCCTGCCAATAAGGATGCTGCAAGCCCTAGCCAGGCTGAGCCACCATTGATAATCACAATGGCACTCACTACAGCCCCAAGGGGATATGTTCCTTCAACACTCAGGTCACTCACCCCTATAATACGATAAGTAAGGAGGACTCCAATGGATAAAATTCCATAGAGCGCCCCTTGTTCGATAACGTTGATAAAAAATTTAAGCATACTATTTTAACGTTGCCCTTTCTAATATGGATAAAGGAATCTCAATACCCAATAAATCTGCGACAGATTCACTCACTAAGAGCTCTGTTTGCCCACCGATAACCACTGCAATTTCTCCAGGATTAACATTTTCCCAAAGTATTTGGTGGACTTGTTTTGCAGCTGATTCCCCTAGCTTTACATAACTAATAGAATCTGAAGCAAGTATACCATGTTCAAATTGACCCGCTTCAGCCATAAAGACTGGTTTGTTGGATTCATTTGCTAATCCCACTACTTGAGATGTTGCAGCAGCAACGGTATTATCCGTAATAATATATAATGAATCCACTTTAGAAAGTAAAGACTCTGTCGCTAATGCAATTTCTTCAGTCCCACTGATACCACGGGTTACAAGTTCTAAGTCATGTTTACCAATCAGTTCTTTGATTAAGTTAATTTGATGAAGGCTGTTGTCTTCTCCTGTATTAAATAACACTCCTACCGATTTGGCTTGAGGCAAAAACTCCTTAATTAAAGCTAATTGTTGATCCACAGGAATCATATCGCTCACTCCTGTCACTTTACCTCCTGGTTTGTCATTACTATCCACAAGACCTGCACTGACCGCATCTGTTACTGCGTTAAAGACCACTGGAATATCTGTAGCATCTGTGGCTGCTAAAGCCGCTTGGGCTGCAGGAGTCGCAATTGCATAGATTAGATCCACTTTGTCATTTACAAACTGTTCTACGATAATATTCGCATTAGAAGCATCATCATTAGCATTTTTGACAATAAGTTCAAACTCATCTTTTACACCTAATGATTCTAAGCCTTTTTCTAAACCTTTTAGGGTATCATTTAGAGCAGGATGTTCTACCCAGAGAATAACACCTATTTTTTTCTTCGAACCCTCTTCTTTCTCAGTGGAGCATCCCACTAATAAAGTAAGCACCAGTAATAAACTCAATATCGCCTTTTTCATATTACCTCTCCTTTACTTGTAAACTAAAAAAGCTATGGGAATCCACATAGCTTGTAAAAGGAATATAATATCTTTCATTGGGAAGCTTGCGGATTTTACCATCATAAAACAGTCAATATCCACAAGGAACATTAACTTAATTAGCGATAGTAAAAGTAGTAGAAACTTCCCTCAACGGGCAGAGTACAAAATAGTGTTTTCATAAGTGTATCCACCTTTCCACTATACAATAGCACCCTTAAAATGAAAATGCAACATTTTATTTCAAATATTTTCAAAATGCTTTCAACCACTTACATTACTATCGCCATATCCTATTCTGTATATTCAAGTAGGTCATCAGGAATATCGATATTGAAGTTTAGTGCTATTTCCTGGGAAATTTTTGGTTTTGTAATTCCTGCTTCCTCTATAGGAATCTCATGTATCTTTACATTATCTAGCAACACTTTTTTCACCATTTCCCCAGCTTGCTTACCAATCGCAACATAAGAAATTGAGTTAGTTGCAAGTACCCCCTGTTCAAACTGACCATCTTCTGAAGCATAAGATACAACTCCCTGACGGTTTGCTTCATCCACTATGACCGCTGTGTTTCCTACTATTAAACCATCAGTAATCAAATATAAAGCATCCACTTCTTGTGCTAATTGCACAGTCACAATACTTAAATCACTTACCTCAATGGCTCCCTTTGAAATTACTTCAAAGCCTTTTTCTCTACCCTTTTCAATAATTCTATCCGTTTGAAATACCCCATTTGGGTCGCCAGTTTTATAGAGTACTCCCACTTTTTTTACATTGGGAGTTAATTGAGTGATTAAATCAAATTGAGCATCTAAAGGCGCAATATCAGAGACTCCTGTAACATAGTTCAAACCTGTAATCCCAGCTGAAGCAGGATCACTTACCGCAACAAATATTACCGGAATAAGTCCATCACTTGCAGCTACTGCTGCTTGAGCGGCTTGGGTTGTAATTGCAACAATTAAGTCCACTTGATCATCCACAAATTGCGTCGCAATTCCCACGACATTCGCAGCATCACCCTGAGCACTTTTTACAGTATAGTGAATATCTGTAGTTTCTAAAACAGTTTCTAAACCCTCTAAGGTATCATTCAAAGATGCAAAGTCGCCAAATTGAATAACACCGACCTCTAGTTTTGATTTATCTTGTGAACATGATGTTAAAGTCAGTAATAAAACAAACATAACACTAATAATTTTCTTCATATCTTCGCCCTCCTAAAAGCAAAAAAAGAGCCGCTGTATAGCAGGCTCTTTGTGTTTAAAAATAATCATGACCAGCAACAACCGAAAAGGTTATCGCATTTGTAGATAACCTAAATTATTTAATTCGATTGTTGCTCCATCGTCTAATAATTGTCATAATCATTTCTCCTATGTTTGAAATATAACACATCGTGAAAACTTTTACAAGAAAAATGTAAAAAAATCATAGATAAAAAAGACTAAGCTGATGACTTAGTCTTTGGTACATTAATTTTTAATACGATCTAAAACTGACTTAGGTAGCTCAATACCCAAGCTATCGGCCACATCTAAGTTCATATATAAGACCGTTTCAGGCGCTGTTTTTACCGAAAGTTCTGCAGGAGATTTTCCATCCACAAGAATTGCTTTAATAAGTTCTCCACCTAATTTACCTAAATTTCGATAATCAATTGAATCAGTTCCTAGGATACCCAAGTCTATTTGACCAGCTTCGGCAGCCAAAACTGGAACTTTTGCATCATTTGCAATTCCTACTACTTGAGCTGTTGCATTAACGATCATATTGTCAGTAATGTTATAGAGTGCATCAACTTTTGATACAAGTTGTGTCGCTGCATCTTCAATTTCACTAGCACTGCTGACACCACTTTTTACAATGTTGAGACCTAATTTTGCTGCTTCTTTCTCAGCAATCTCAATTTGTACACGTGAATTATCTTCTCCGGTATTGTAAAGAATTCCTATATTCTTCGCTTCAGGTAAGATTTCCTTGATTAAGGCTAGTTGTACATCAATTGGCGCAACATCACTAACTCCTGTTGCATGATTACCCGGAGCATCCATTGTATTCACTAAACCTGCATCTACTGGATCTGTAACTGCATTGAACACTACAGGTATTTTTGCGCTTTCAGATGCTGCATAGACTGCTTGGGCTGCCGAGGTGGCAATTGCATATATTAAATCTACGTTATCATCTACAAGTTGTTGGGCAATCATCTGTGTATTTGAAGGATCACCTGCTGCATTGTGATAACTAATTTCATAATTACCTTTTCCAATCAAATTATCGATGCTCTCCAACATACCATCATAAGTTTCTTTAAGTGATGGGTGATCGACTAATTGGAGCACTCCAATTTTGTATACCTTTTTTTCTTCTTTGTTTGCTGAACATCCTGTAATAACCAATAACGCTGCTAATATAACTAATAATTTTTTCATAACTCTTCTCCTTTTAGTAATATTCACATTTATAATAAAAAAAACTGCATCTCGTGCAGCTTCGTAGAATTTCATTGAATTAAGCCACACGTCTTTAACCAAACACAAAAGGTTAATTTCCACGTGGGCATTAACCTAGTTTATGT
>CAZZFJ010000058.1:0-5485 GCA_964653415.1 uncultured Erysipelothrix sp.
TTGAGTAAGGGTCGTTTTTTAAATAAGTTATTATAATAAAATAGATAATAAACTAAAGGCAACAGTGCTAAGTTCGAGGAATAGTTTCAATTAATCGTGCTTGGACAATCAAGCGTCTTGGGTCAGTCCAAGAAGAAACCTCACAGGTTATTAGAGTTAAGGTTGTTTCATTGGGTACAGGATTTAAAACAGAAGTCTCAGTATTCATTACATTATGTCGAATGGAGTATATTTCATAAATGAATGTGCCTTCTTTAGATGTAATTTCGACCCTTTGACCTTCTTTAGCTTTGTGTAAGTATTTAAAAGTACATACTGCACAGGAACCATTATGACCTGCAATTGCAAAATTACCCTTTTTAGGGGGAACAGGCGCACTGGCATAAGCCACTAAAGAAGTATAGAGCCCATCAAAATTATCTGAAATTGCGATGGGTAAGTTAATTCCAACCTCATTAATTGAAAGCATTCCCCAAATATTATCATCAGTAATGGGTTCTTCATCATCAGTGGGTTCAACCGGATCACTAAGCATGGCTTCAAAATCTTGTTTGAGCTGATTTAAATCTTGTTTTTCTTTATTTAACTTAACAAAGTGTAAAGAACCAGAAAGGATACCCAAAATAAGTAAAAACCATCCAATTCTACGGATTATTATTCGTGTTTTTTTCATTCAATCACCATCTAAATCATAACATAGAAAATATCAGATATATACATAAATAAAGCGCATAAAAATGATATAATAAGCATAGGTGGTGTTATTATGTCGTATCAATCTTTATATAGAAAATATAGACCGCAAACATTTGATGATGTTATTGGTCAAGAGTCAATTGTCACAGCATTAACCAATGCTGTTTTAAGAAACAAAATATCCCATGCATTCCTATTAACAGGCCCTCGAGGAACGGGTAAGACAACCAGTGCAAAGTTACTTGCAAAAGCAGTGAATTGTACCAGTGAAACGGAAGCCATATGTGGGGTTTGTGACAATTGCATTCAAGCGACACAAAACACCCATCCGGATATAGTAGAAATTGATGCCGCAAGTAATAATGGGGTTGATGAAATACGAAACCTTATTGAACGTGTTAAATTCATGCCGATTGTTGGTAAATATAAAGTCTTTATCATCGATGAGATTCATATGTTATCACAAGGTGCTTTCAACGCACTTTTAAAAACGCTTGAAGAACCTCCAGAACATGTTGTATTCATTCTTGCGACAACAGAAATACACAAAGTGCTGCCTACCATTATATCTCGTTGTCAGCGATTTGATTTTTCACGAATCAATGATCAACAAATTGCAGATCGACTAGAAAGAATAGTTGCTGCAGAGCATAGGGAAATAGAGCCCAATGCAGCGCGTTTAATTGCCTCGTTATCTGGTGGAGGAATGCGTAATGCTTTAACAATCCTTGAGCAAGCAATGATATTTACGGATGATTTGATTACCACTAAAAGCATCTATGATAATAATGGTATGGTTCTACCAGAAGAGAAGATCGAACTATTTTCTAGCCTTCAAAAACAAAACCTAAAAGGACTGCTGGATACACTCAGTGTTATTTCAGATAAAACTGTGGATGTATCACGCTTTGTGATGGAACTTGTAACGGGTTTAAAAGACAGTCTTATCTACTCTTATACTCACAATACAAGCTACTTGAACCCCAATGACTTGGACTTTTCAAAGTACTTAAATACACAATATCAAAATGATGAAGTCATTGAAATGATAAAAATATTACTGGATTACCATGAAAAAATTCGCTTTTCATCCACACCCTTTGTTCATTTCGAAATTGCGATGATTGAGCTCTTTGAAAAATTCAAAGGACAAACTTCAAATCAAATGATTCAAAAACAAGAAATTTTAGAGATTCCTGAGGAAGACAATGACTTTGAAGAAGATATTAATTTGGATGAGACATTGGTTGAACAAGAAGATTTAGTAGAACGTTTTGAAGATTCGGATGGAGAAGAAGTAGCGTTAACGAAATCTGAAGATTCGGATCTAGAAGAAATAGCGTTAACGAAATCTGAAGACACACAATATACTATAAATTTATTCGAAACCGAAACAATTATAGAGCCTGAAGTTAAAACAACCCCTGTAGTTGAAGTAAAACTCGACCTCAACCTGGACGAAATTGTACAATATATGGTGAGTGCGGATAAAGATATTCGATTAAGAGATGAAACTAAATTTGAAAATATAAGGGATTACTTATCCAACCCAAGATGGGCAAAAGAAAGCAATTTGCTACACAATGCTACTTTGGCACTCAGTGGGGAACGATTCATTCTTGTTGTGACTAAAAATCAAGCCCAGTCTCGTGCTATTTTAGATGAGATCAATTTATATGGACTTATTTCATTTACTGAAGAAGTTTTAGGTAAAGCAAAACAAGTGTTCGCAACTCATGAAACAGAATATCGTAAGGCTATTGAAATGTTTAGAGATTTATCCTCAAAAAATGAACTTCCTGAAAGTTTGAGTCCGGAAGATTTTATCACCGGTCAGGAAGACTATGTTGATGAAACCGAGCAAGTCATTTTAGATTTGTTTGGCGATCATCTTGTCATAAAGGAGTAAAATATGTACCCTAGTAAATTAGAAAAATTAATCGAAGGCTTTACTGTCTTACCAGGAGTTGGAAGAAAGACTGCCGAACGATATGCCCTTCATCTATTGGAATCGGATAAGCAAATGATTACTGATTTAGCTAAAGCTTTAATTGATGCAAGTGAGGGTATTAGAACTTGTGTTAAATGTCATAACTACTCACAAGAAGAGCTCTGTTCTATCTGTCAAGATAACACACGAAACAACAATCAAATTGTGATTGTTTCATCTCCTAAGGAAGTTATAACAATAGAGAAGACGAATCAATATCATGGTCTATATCATGTCTTAGGGGGTTATATCTCCACAAGAAGAGGAATCTTACCTGAGGATTTAAATATAGAAGATATCAAGGAACGTATCTCCAAAGATACAGAACTGATTTTAGGATTAAATGCGACAGTGGAAGGTGAGACAACTGCCTTATACTTATCTAAGAAATATGGATCTATCGCAAACATCACACGCCTTGCTTTTGGTCTTCCAATTGGAGGCCAATTAGATTATGCTGATGATTTAACTTTGATGAAAGCTTTTGAGGGAAGGAAGAAAATGTAATATGAGTGCCATAGCCTATATAACAGACCCCAATATGTTAGAATTTCATCGTTTACATGCCAATCAAACCATGGTTTTTTGGCGTTTCAGTATGCGTAAATTTTCAAGATTCCACCAAGGTGACTTAGTGTTCTTTATTGATTCACAATCACGACACCCACAAACAGGTGAGAAGGGACTCATTGGCTATGGTCGATGTACGGAAATAAAAAATAAGAGCCCAAAGACAACATGGGATCAACACCAATACGAAACAGGATATGCCTCCTATGAAGATTTTACTGAGGCCATTCGGCATTATAGGAAAAATGATCATAGACTTCCACAAACCCTTCAAGTGATTAAACTAGATAAGATTCATTTTTTTCAGTCTCCAGTATTTCTAAGTGAGGTTGGCATAGATATGAGTCCTCGTTTGGAATCTTTTACATATATTGAAAAAGATGGACAGGACATGTCGAGCAAACTGTTAGAAATAGCGCAAGAATTGGGTTTAGACCAATGGACTCTATCACAAAATGAAAAAATTAATGAGTCTAGCTTAGTTTTAGACCACCAAGAACAAATCTATCGCAATATTTTATCGACTATTGATGTTACTTATACAGAACAACAATTAAGGTTAATAAAAAACCACACAAAGAGTGTGGTTGTTCACAATATTTTTTACAAGTTCGATAAGCTTGGCTTATATGTATATTACCCAATCGTACGGGAAAGCCAAATCAATGCAATGTTAGGGGTCAAAGCTATTTGTGATAAAAAGTTAGATCACTATCACTTTAGGATGCTTCATGATCTGAATTTATCTTCAAAGTCTCGCGATCTTTTATCTCTTTTGAATGTAATGCACGAACAAACTTAGGTTCGATGGCTTCAAATTCAATTCCAATAGATTTCAATGTTTGAAGATAATGCTTCTGTGCTGCCCTTTCCTCATGATAAAGTTCATACTCAATTTCATAATCTTTATGATGTTCAAACTGAGTTACATCTAAGCACCAAGTACCATAAACATCAGCGTACTCATAACGAACAGTATTACTAAAAGCAATTTCATTTAGGTTATCTACCTGGACATTAAAGACATCTAATACTTCTTGGGCACGAGGATCTTCAAATAGTCCTCCTACAAGATTTATTTCATATTCCATGATGCCCTCTGGATGAGGTTCTTTCACAGTTAAAAGATACGTATCCTCGATTTTTCTAACACGACACATTATTCCTTTCTTATAAAAATCACGGTTCTGTGTGTCGTAATAAAGATTTTCCTGTAAAACAGGCATTTTAAACGGAAAATAATCTCGAATTAATAAATGAGATTCATGGTCGATTTTCGACTTAAATTCAATTTCTAGTTTTTGTTCCATATGACTATAATACATCAAAACCAAATGTGTTACAATATGTTAAAAGAAGGTGAAAGAAGTGCAAAGATTTACGGTCCTATCCAAAGGGGATGAAAAATCCAATGGATACTGCAAAAACATTAAAGAAAAATTATTAGAAATGGGTAAGACTTTCGATGATAAAAATCCAGAACTGGTCATTTGTGTGGGCGGTGATGGTACTTTATTGCATGCGCTTCATCACTATTTAGACCAAATCAGTCAAGTAGCATTTGTAGGTATTCACGCAGGAACCTTAGGATTCTCTACAGACTATACTGTAGATGAGTTGGAAGAATTCTACCAAGATATTGAGCGAAACAATTATACTATTGAAGAAAAAAGCATCCTTGAAGCAACTTGTTATAAAGGAGAAGAAAAGATGCAATTTAATGCTCTTAATGAAATAAGAGTTGAAAACATTGTAAAGACACAGCCTATCCATGTCTACCTTAATGATGAGTACTTTGAGCTCTTTAGAGGCAATGGTTTGTGTATCTCAGGGCAGTATGGTTCCACAGCTTACAATCGCTCCATTGGTGGTGCAGTTATTTTTTCTGGATTGGATTTAATGCAACTTACAGAAATATCAGGCATTCACCATCGACATGCGAAAAGCTTAGCAGCACCTCTGATATTAGATGCCTCTACAACTATTCGAATGGAATATGAGAATTTTGATCATGCACTGCTTTGTTATGACCATCTTCATATTCATCTACAAGACATTCATAAAATAGAAGTCAATATCAACCACAAGAAAATGCGTTTTGCTCATTTTAGAGAATTCTCTTATATTAAAAAATTAAATGCACTATTCTAAGACAAAAAAAGGAAGCTCCTCACAGAGTTTCCTTTTACTTTAGTGTTTTCGAGCATGCCTGATTTCATTATAAGCATA
>CAZZFJ010000059.1:0-5401 GCA_964653415.1 uncultured Erysipelothrix sp.
TGCTTTATGAATATTTTATATACTTCTACCTTCATAACCTCTGTAAATTTCATAGGGATGTCCTTTGCTTTAAGTAAATATGATTTGTAATCCATAGTAAAAATAATATCAGCGCAAAAGTTATGATTAATGTAATCCATGGCGTTAAAACGACTCGATGCGATATTATAACATAATTTAAAGAATTAAATTTTTTAGAAACACTAAACAAGGAGTATGGAAAGAGGTGAGCATTGGGTATAATAGATAAACTCTCACAGCCTAAGATAATGAATAGATTCAATACTAATGAAAATAATGAATGATTTATTACAATTGAAATCAGTGAAAATAATAAACCAAAAAACCACAAACCAATAATAATAAAAACAACTCTTAATAAAATAAAACCCCAAATTGTAATATTTAATGGAGTGCCTGCATATTCGGGTATGCTAAAAAGAGGATGGCTCGTATCCCCAATAGCCAGTCTATGGTTAAACAACAATAAATCAAACACTGTAAAAATGAAAGTTATAAAAACAATAGAAAAAAGTAGAGCCATACTTTTTGATAACACAATTTTCCTATTATTTATAGTAGGAATTTGAAGCCGAAGCACTCCAGTTTCTTTCTCAAGATTATAAATGCTAGAACTTATAAAGCTAGTTATGAAGAGTAATAATAAAGAAGAAAAATCGTTTACTAAGTATGAAAAAATCGCCGAAGGATAAGTGAATCTTGAGATACTTCGATGCTGATATGACTTAATAATAAAATTGGATAAGTATTGCGCTTTTGCATCAAACTTATTCTGTATTTTCATTGCCTCAGATTGTTGAACCATTTTATCAACTTTCTCTGAATATTCAACACTATATCTTATTTGGTTTCCCAATTCTTGCTGGAAATAGATCTTCAGGTCTTCATCAATATCTATATTATCTAGTGTATCCATCACTTCATTGAGTGCTAAGTTTTCAAAAACGTGCTTAAAAGCTCTATAAGGTGAACGATTCACAAGCAGTGTATCCAAATAAATGTAGTTAACTAAGAGAAGTAAAAACGTGATAATAAGGAAGTTTCTTGTTAGTATTTTCTTAACTTCATGGATGATTAACTTCATAATCGGCTCCAAAGTGGTATAAATATACATCTTCTAAGGTTATGTTTTTTGAAGGAGTGTGTACTTCATTTGAGTCTCCAATAACTCGTGCATAATACAGTCCGTTTTTATAGTTGAGATTACTTATGTTTAAACCTTTTAAGTCTTGATCATCATCGACTACTAAGTCATAGACCTGACCACTTATCTTGTTGCAAAGCTCTTCAACGTTTCCTCTTTGTATCACCTTCCCATCATTAAAAAGTAATACCTCATCCGCTATACTCATAACATCGCTCACAATGTGGGTTGCAATGATAATAATTTTATCTTTACTCAAGGAAGCAATTAAGTTCCTAAAACGCATCCGTTCTTTAGGATCCAATCCATTCAGCGGTTCATCTAAAATTAAAACTTTAGGATTTCCAAGTAAACTTTGAGCAATTCCAAGACGTTGCCTCATACCACCAGAATATGCCGCAATCTTCTTCTTATGCACATCATTTAGATTTACTGCATCGAGAAGAACTGGGATTGTTTCTTTAAGTTCTGCAATTTTCATTCCTTTTAAACAACCTAAATATTCCAACATCTCATACCCGGTATAATTTGGGTAAAAAGCAGGTGATTGTGGTAAGTAGGCTAATTCATTCAAGAATTTTTTGTTATTTTTAATATCTTGATTATCATAAAAAATCAATCCACTATCAAAGCGAATTACCTGAGAAACAATATTAAGGAGTGTACTTTTACCTGCACCGTTTGGACCTAATAAGGCGTAAACACCAGAGGAAAAATCTAAAGAGAGGTCTCTTAGAACTTCGTTTTTTCCATATTTTTTTGATAAGTTTTTAATCGAAAGCATTCTTGCCTCCTTGTACTTAAGGTCTAACCTCAATATTCTCATAGTCTAACGAAGGATCAAGTACTATAAAAGCAGGACCCATGACGACTTCCTGTTTGTCTTTATCCCAAACGATGTATGATACGATATCGTCAAAACCTAAACCTAAACTTTTAAAATCTATCTCACCATACTGACGTTTCAGTGCTTCTTCACTTTGCGTAAAGTCTAGACCCATAATACTATTGTCCTCCAAGATGAAGTTTCCGTTTATTAAGGGGTAAACATAGTAATTAGAGTAACCTAGTTTTGTAACATAATACTTCAAAGACTCATCATAAAGGAAAGAAACGTTTTGAACTGTTCTAAACTCCATATTCTGATCAGCTAAAGCTAATCTATCGAGCACTTCGCCGTTTCCATTAATAAATGGACTTACATATTTATCATCTTTATCGGGTATAATCTCAAAATCGACTGATTTCATTTTTATATTATTGGGATAGTACTCCTTAATAACACCAATACTGCTAACACCAAAATTATTTGTAGTAAATTCACTCAATAAAACTGTAATATCTTCAACTTCTTCTATATTGATGAGACTTACTACTGAAATATTTGCTTCTGTGTTTATCTTATCCAAGAAATCACTTGCTTTTATAGTGAATTTTAAAGCCTCATCTGCCTGTTTATCATAATCATGGTGAAAACCCCATCCAGCATCATTTAAGGAAAATTCACTGGGTATTCCATCTACCAAAACATAGAATCTTAAAAGGTTTAGTTCTTTACTAAATTCATAACTAAATTCCAAAGTAGGATAAACACCACTAAAATCTGATTTTTTAAGTTCCACAGAAGAACGAAGCACCTCATTATTTGTTGAGGAAGCTGGTGGATCTACAACTTCAGGTTTATTCTTTACACAAGCGCTCATTAAAATAAGGATTAGAACGCACATGCAATTTCTAAGTTTCATTTTATTTCCCTCTCGTTTCTAATAGAAGGCAAGCAGTCAATTCAGATTATAGTTAGTTGAGCGGCGCCCATGTTCTTCTAACAAGAACTCTTTCTGTTGTTGAGTTGTTGATTAAATCGTGTACAATATCTACTACATAATTAGATCCAGTTTGTGGTCCAACAGCAACATTAGATGATGAGAAGGATTTAGTTTTGTATCCCGATCTAACTTGCTTTTCAAACCCACTTGTTGAGGAATAGGTGTGTCTCAGTTCATTAGCACTTAGAGTAGAAAGTGTTGTAGCTTTTGCTAAAACGAGTACGTTTGGCTTCTGTGTATAGAGAAATCCCGTAGCTTCGGTTATATATGTTGCATTAGCAATAGTTATAAATAGAATAAAAATTGGCAAGGCAATTAATTTTGATATTATCTTTCGTTTTTTCATTTACTTTCTTTCTTAATGAAGACTGCTTGCTATCTAAGCTAATTTTACCATGTTTGTCAAAAAAAACAATCACATTTTTGTGAATTATATTACAAAGTATATTGTGTAAAAATCTTATAATGAGTTCATGATATATGATTAAAAAACTACTCTAGGTGAATAACTGTAATCATACAATAAAAACGCTAAGTGATGTCAAAGTGATGTCAAAAAGTCTGAGAACTGAGAGAATACAGAGAATTGTGAGAAAAGTGAGTGCTTTTTGGCCTCTAAACAGTGGCTTTTGAGAAACTAGAGAAGAAATGGCCTGTAGAATACGAGTAGTATCCACTTGGCTATAGTGAATATGATAAAACCCACTAAGCAGTGGGTTTTTTACATTTTTGAATGTGAGAATACAGAGAATTATGTGCAAGTGATGTCAAAATGATGTCAAAATTTCAAAAGGTATACTTAAGTAATCTTGATATAGCAAAGCTCTACTTTAATCATAATGGTGATCCTCCATTTTGGCTATAATCACAGTTGAGGAAATAATCCCTTTTGAATCAGATTAAGTTACGATTAAAATCTCAAAGTATTGACAACCGAAGTAATGTTTGATACATTATAATTAATTAATTTATATAAAAATTTGAATTCAATTTGATTTTGGGGAAGGTTAAATGTGATTTTTATGTTTAATAATATGGGGATAAAAAAGTATTCAAATACAAAGCAGCACGATGCATCTGATTGTGCTGCAGCTGTAATATCAACAGTTTTTTTAACGTATAAAAAAGAAATGTCTATAATGAAAATTCGGGAAGTCATTGGCACAGATGCCTAGCTAAATAATCATTTTGGGTATGACTTCTAATTGAGAGGAAAGACGTTCGCGGAATTATTTTTTAAAAAATGTTGATACATTTATATGTGATTACCAATACCTAGAGTGAAGCATAGATATTGAATAGTTTTACTATTAATAATTCATAATGACTGAAGAAATACAAAGGCAGTCCTCTTATCTATTTTTTGTACTACAACAACGTTCTGATCCTTTGAAGTTTGGGTGTTACCACCAATTGACTAAAAAATTTGACTATAATATATTATTCCGGTGAGAACATAATCCTTATCATGTCTGTTAAAATGCAGTTTATGACCACCGATTTCTATATAAAAATTTAAGTAAAGATTAACTAGATTTTTAGGCATAGCCTATTACTAAAAGGGAGGATAGTATGAGATCTAGAAGAAGTAAAATAGTATTTTCGACAATAGTTGGTTTATTATTGCTGATTGTGGGGCTATTTTTTGTCATGAAGCCTACAGCTCATAGTGAAGACATTGATATCCTAGGGATTCAAGGAACTCAAAACATTGAGTTAGTCAATAAAAGCAGTCATTTTGATTGTGACTTTACTGAGGATAAAGCCACTTTAAAAAATTCAGAAGCCACCCCAATTGAATGTACAATAAAGAAGAAATGGCTATCGATTTTTAATTTAAAGCAAACAATTTCAGTAAAACCCAATAAGCTTATAGAAATCATGACTTTTGAAGAGCTCATTAAAAATCAAGAAGTAAAAGCTTCCGTATATGATCAATTTTATGAAATTATTAATGATCAGTTCAAATTCAAATTGAGTAGATTACAACTAGAAAGTATTCTCATACACCCAGAAGAAAACGATACGATACTATTTTATGTCTTCTTCAAGCTAAATGATGATGTCGCAATAACCTTTATTGCAGATAGCATCGTGGTAACTAGGAATGGTCAAATAGTGAATTATCCTAATAATGAGAAGCCCATTGAATTTAACTATATTACTTTCGATTCCAATCAAA
This sequence comes from uncultured Erysipelothrix sp., assembly GCA_964653415.1. Classification (GTDB taxonomy): domain Bacteria; phylum Bacillota_I; class Bacilli_A; order Erysipelotrichales; family Erysipelotrichaceae; genus Erysipelothrix. The sequence continues at coordinate 5,174 of CAZZFJ010000059.1, forward strand.
TGAGAACAACGATTGATGGGTATATAGATGAACTGAACTATATTGAACTTGTTGATGATTTTTTCAATACCATAGAGTACGAATAACAGCCACTTGGCTATAGTGAATTCAAGAAAACCCACTAAACAGTGGGTTTTTTGCATGTTTTAATGTGAGAATCCTGAGAAAATATGCCAAGTGATGTCAAAATGATGTCAAAATATTTCAAAGATTATTTATTAATTTCAT
>CAZZFJ010000060.1:0-5350 GCA_964653415.1 uncultured Erysipelothrix sp.
TTTACGCTTGAGTAATTTTAAGGGTGGAATGATTGTTCAAGAGCAAAAAGTTCTAAAAGCTATTAGTGATCCAACTGTTAAGTATTTGTATCATACTGATCAATTAAATTTTGATAAGATACCTGGAAGTCCTATAGCTTATTGGGCAAGTGAGAATCTAATTAAGGATTTTGAAAAAGGGGTACATTTAGGAGATGATTTTAAAACTATTACTGGATCATCAACTGGTAATAATAAAAGATTTTTAAGATTATGGTTTGAAGTTTCAAATACAAAAATAGGATTTAATGTATCTAAAAACTATAATGGTTATGGATATAAATGGATTCTGTGTAATAAAGGTGGTTCATTTAGAAAATGGTATGGTAATGGAATATATATTATTAATTGGGAAAATGACGGAGATGAATTAAAGAAATATGCTACATTTAAGAATCATGGTAAGCATTGGTCAAGATTTTTAAAAAGTTTAGATAAGTTCTATCATGAAGGAATTACTTGGTCTAAAGTAACATCTAGTAATTTTAGTACAAGATATATGTCTGAAGGTTATATCATGGAATCTGCTGCCTGTGCAATAATGCCTTTACATACTGATATTGATTTCTTATTAGGACTTACAAATAGTAAAATAGCTCAAGTGATTTTAACTATCAAAAATCCAACTATTAACATGCAGACTAGTGATGTAATGGCAATCCCCGTAATTAAGCCTTCTATTACTCAAACAAACCGCATAAGAGAAATAGTTAAAGAAAACATTTCTCTTACTAAATCTGATTGGAGCTCAAGAGAAAATACATGGGACTATCAAATTGATCCGTTAGTTAAGCAACAAAAATTAATGCTTAGTCATGCCTATACTAGCTGGTCCAATGAAGCACTAACACGTTTCAACCAGCTAAAATCTAACGAAGAGGAACTCAATCGTATCTTCATCAATCTTTATGGCTTGCAAGATGAGCTAACCCCAGAAGAAGACGACAAAGAAGTATCCGTTCGTAAAGCAGACCAAGTTCGTGACATCAAAGCATTTTTGTCTTACTTCATTGGCTGTGTCTTTGGTCGTTATTCATTAGATCAAGATGGCTTAGTTTACGCCGGCGGTGATTGGGATGCTTCCAAATACACAACATTCAAGCCTAACAAAGAAAACATTATTTTATTAACTGATCGTCAATACTTTGACGACGATCGTGATATTATTATTCGTTTGAAAGAATTCCTAACTAAGACCTTTGATCCTGAAACTTTAACAGAAAATATGGACTTCATCGCTCAAACATTAGACCCTAAAAAGTTTGAACGAGGTACTAGTGCCGAAGATATTATTAGAACCTATTTCTTAAATGATTTCTATAAGGATCATGCTAAGATCTATCAGAAGCGTCCAATTTACTGGGAATTTAATTCAGGCAGAAATAAAGGCTTCAAGGCATTGATGTATCTACATCGTTACAACACTGAACAGCTTCCAATGGTGCGTCATTATCTGCATGAGCTTCAGCCTGCAATGAATGATCTAATTGAAGTTGATCAGAACTTGCTCGATCAAGAAACAACAGCTAGTGCTAAGAGTAAATATCGTAAGGCGATTGCTACTCTTAATAAGCAGATGAATGAAATTATGAAATATGATCAAATTTTAGATCACTTGTCACAAAATCCGGTTGACCTTGATCTGGATGATGGTGTACTTGTTAACCATGATAAATTGCAACAAGGTGAGAAGTTGTTGTCGAAGTTATAAGGAGATTTAAAATGAAAGTCTTATCTGTGAAGCAGATAGGGCTTTTTGTTATAATTTAAACAAAACATATATTCTGAGGTGATCATATTTGACTGAATTAAATCGTATAGAACAAGCAATAAAAGAAATTGATCCAGCTACTTTTCAAAAACTTTGTGATGAATATGAAAGAATCGAATGTAAAACGAAAGGTATTGATGCTAGCATAGTACCTCTAGGTTCAGAAGATGGAAAAAATAAAACTACTAAAGGTACTCCTGATTCATATATAATTACCTCAGACGATAAGTATATACTAATGGAGTATACATCTCAGAAAAAGAAAATATTTCAAAAGGTCAAAGATGATTTATCCAAAATTGATAATAGTAGTATCGATAAAGATAAAATTAAGAAGATAAAATATTTTTCGGCAACTTCAGATATTGAACCGAAGGATATACAGGCAATACAAAACCTTCTGAAAAAGAAAAATATAGATTTTGAATTTGTTTCAAATTATGATTTGGCAACAGATATTAGAGATAAGTATAGAAGCCTTGCAGAAGAATATTTAGGTTTCGTATTAAAGCCACGACAATTAATGACTGCTAAAGAGTTTGAAAAAGACTTTAATGATCAATATACTGGGGCATCAACATATAATTATTTTGCATATAGGGAAGGTGAGCTTGAACAGTTAAATGATAAGCTACAAAACAAAAATGTGGTTATATTAACTGGATCAAGTGGTGTTGGAAAAACTAGACTAGCATACGAGTACACTAAAAAATATGGTGATCAAGTTTTCTTTGTGAACAATGTCTTCGATACAGGAGCATTAATTTCCGAAATTCAAAGCTATATTGATGATTCTTCTTTGAAAGTCATAGTATTTGACGATGCAAATCGAATTAATGATTTAGAAAAAGTATTTCAAGCTTTTCAAAGAAAAATAAAAAAATCAGATATAATAATCATACTGACAGTACGAAATTATGCAAAGAATGATGTTTATGAAGAACTGGTGCATTGGGTTAATGCTGATATATTGGAATTAACACAGCTTTCGGCAATACAAGTTCGAGAATGTATTGAAAAAATATATAATATTAAAGATAATATAGTCTTGGATAGAATTGAGGCGATATCACATGGCAATTTAAGATTCGCATTACTCTCAGCAAAAGTCTTTAATAAAAGACATCGACTTTCAGATATTAGTGACTTTAGTCAAGTATTTAAGCAATTATTAGGTGATGTTTTAGTTAGAAAACATTTAGATTTACATAGTCTTATTTCATTGGGCATAATTGCTTTTTTAAAGAATGTTGATATTAAAAGAATTAGCTATTATAAACCGGTATTAGAAAAATACAAAATTTCAGAAGAAAAATTCAAAGAAAATATTGACATACTCACCCAAATGGAATTAATAAATGTTGTAAATCATAGATATGTATTTTTTGAGGATCAAATTATTTGTAGCTATGTATTAAAAACAGTGTTTCTTGATCGACAATTAATTTCTCTAAATTTTATGATTAATAATTATTTTGGATATGCTTCTAACATTGTTCGTGATAATGTACAAACTTTGCGTGCCTTTTTTCAGAATGAAGAAAATAATAGCTATGTTACACAACAAGTAAAGAAGTCATTTCAATTCTTTCATGATCAAGATGAAATTCTATATTTGCAATTTATTTCTATGTTTTGTAGCTATGATATTAATTCATCTGTTAGCTTAGTATTGGCTAAAATAAAAAAAGTTAAGCCAGTAAAAGTTGATATGGACAATAAAATTGAAAATGACACCTTTCTATATGATTATTTACTAAAAATAATAGGAGGTATATCATATGACGAGCCCGAGTTAGCAGCAGAACTTTTTTATAAATACCTTGTTAAAGTGCCACAAAAAGTATCTCAGTTTAAATTGGCAGTAGATGAATTCTGGTCAATACAATTTAATACTTTTAGGTTTTATAAATTTACACAACAAATTGCACTTATTAATGAACTAATAAAACATTTTCCAGAAAAATCAGCACAAAGAATTTTTCTAGCTATTAGTCCCGATTTTCTTAAATTGAGTTTTCACACTGCAAGTGAGATTCCAAATGAAAAATCTTTTCTGGTAATGCAGAATTTTCTTGCTTTTAAAACTCCAGAATATGTTAAATTTAGAGAAAATATTTGGCAAGGTTTAATAAGTTTAGCTAATCAGAAAACAAATCATAAGACAATTAAACATTTGATTGCTGATTACAGTAGAGATTTAAGATTAACTATTATTAATAACTCAAATTCAGTGCATTCCGTACATGATGTAATAGAAAATGACAAGAGATATCTGGTAAAGATTATTCCAATAGTATTTCATTCATCAAGCTTGACTGATTGTGAAGCAGTTGCAAATATAGTAGAGTCTCTTAATAAGTTAAATATAGGAATGCCAAATTTAAAAGAATTTAGTGAAAATTCCATTTTTAAAATCTATCAAAAACTAAGTATTCAGATTCGTTCAAAAGATTTTGATGAAAGCAAATTCATTAGAGAATTTCCAGATAAATTAGGGTTACTAAGGCAACTTGTAGATTTATTGGAAAAAATTGATAATGGTATTATTGCGTATGAAATATCCGATATACTTCAATCTCTAATAAAAGATATTGAAGATAATCATTTGGATCTTTGGGGTGCTGCCGAGATTATTTTTAAAAGTAAAAAAACTGTTGAGTATGTCAATATACAAGTTTTTAACTATTTATTTAAAGAATTCGAATTAAAACAAATAATTAATTTAATACAAGATTCTAATGTCGATCATCAAGATCTTCTCTGGTATTATTTCTTTAGCAATATTCCGTATGACAAAGTAGATGAAGAGACGTTTGAGTTGCTTAAGAAATGGCTTAATAATGAGACAGAGGAAGACGTGGGCAATACTATAAATCGTAATATATTATTTGCTCAGAAATTCAATAGAATTAATAAACAAGCATTAGAGGAATGCTGTTCTATTGTGTGGTCCAAAGGAGAAAAGTTTCGAATAATTTATTTCAGATATGTATCTTTAGATGAGAAGCAAAGTTCAGTTCTTGTAAAATCTTTTCAAAATATTACTCTTCTAGAGGATATATACCTATTTATTTTAAAAAGAAATAGTCAAAATGGAGATTATTCGGGTTACTTATTTAAGGACCTTTATAAAGAAGATACTAATGTTTTAATCAGATATATTGATGATATTTTGATACCTCAACTGAAAAATACTTATTCAGTGAAAAATAAATATGAGCTAGTTAATCTGATGGCAGGTCAATATGGACAAACTGTTTTATGCACTATATGGAATCATATTTATCAAACAAGACAGACAGTTCTTCAAATAGCTTATCTTAGATTCTTGATAAATCAGTTATGTAGTGTACAAGGTGAGGCAAGCACACAGATAAATAAATGGCTGACCACATTGATTCAACAAAACAACGATAATACTGCGAAAGTGCAGATGATTTTTGATGGTTTAAATGAGTGCGATGATCTATCAATATATCACAAATATATTAAAGTTTTAATTTTAACTAAACCTGACCCTGATTTTTTTAGTAAGAT
>CAZZFJ010000061.1:0-5058 GCA_964653415.1 uncultured Erysipelothrix sp.
TTTTTTGAGAGAAGCAATGACGATTGCAATCCCTGTAGCTTTGCAAGCCATGCTATGAAATATATCGCAGACCAAGCCAACAAACGCCAACCATAGTTAGTGGGATTGGAAGATGAAGAACAAGAAGATTAAATAAAAATACCTTATCTAGTTTTATATAGAAGCTGGATAAGGTATTTTTGTTTGAAGACTTAGAGATAAAGGTTCCGCACGTGATGGAAAATGGTATAATATATCTGTTATACATAATTTAATGTTTAAAGTAGTAGGGAGAAAAGTATGAAAAAAGAACTTGAACAGTTGCTCATGGGGCAGCCCGAGTATCTTATTGATGGGAAATTAAATAAAAATAGATTATCAGAACTAGCTCGTAAATACGATGCTAAATTATTATCACTTTTAATGAGTAATTCGCTTGTTAAAGAACAATTTTTTGTTACAATTGTGGTGAACAGCGAACAGACCTACGTATTCCAACTCGAGAAATTTTTGCAATTTCTAAATAACAAAGAGTTCTTACCTGATAGTTTTACAGCTTATAAGACTAAAATTGGTTTAGCAACGCCAGACGGTAGATACCTCTCTGAAAATCATGATGTTGTCCTAAATTTTCCATATAAAGATTGTGTTCTTGAAGGTGGTCAAACCAAAGATGACGCAAAACGTCAAGAGGTTTTCTTTAATGAAACATTAGCACCAACAGAAATAAATCGCTTATTAGACAAGAAAGTCCTTACTAATTTTAAACGTTACGATAGCGATGGTGAACATGAAGTTGACGAATTAAAGGACACTGATAACTTGATTATTAAAGGTAATAATCTCATCGCGCTACACAGTTTAAAAAAACGTTTTGCCGGAAAAGTTAAGTTAATTTACCTAGATCCACCATACTATTTTGATAAGGCAAAAGGTGCTGATACATTTTCGTATAATTCTGATTTTAAACTTTCGACATGGCTAACATTTATGAAGAATAGATTAGAAATTGCAAGTAATCTACTTGCAGATGGTGGGGTTATTCTAGTATCAATGGCAGAAGATGGTCAAGCATATTTAAAAATTTTAATGGATAATATTTTTGAAAAAAATGATTTTGTCGAAACATTTATCTGGCGAAATACTGATAATGCTGACTCTCTTGGAAAAAAGAGCAGGGGTGGAATAGAGTATATTCACGCTTATGAAAAAAAGAAGAATTCAAGTGTACGCTGGATTGGAAAAGATGCCGACAATGGAGATGCACCACTCTTGAATTCGTCAAATTCATTGGGAACACTAAGTTTTCAATCAGGAACTATTCGTTTTAATATTCCAGATGGCTTGTATGAGGCAGGAGAAAAGCCATCGCTCACTCTTGAAGATGATTTAATTATTGAAAATGGTGTCAACAAAAATACTGTACGTATGACAGGAAAATTTAAATGGAGTCAAGATTATCTTGATGCTGAGATAGCTAAAGGTAGTGATTTTATAATAAAATCTAAAAGATTTTCTATCCGTTATCAGAAGGCGGAGGCAGGAAATGTTGCTCCTGAAAAGTTTATTGATGAACGATACTTATCAAAAATTTTCGGCGTGGGTACAAATGAAGATGCTAATAATCATTTAAAAGAACTTAATTTAGATTTTTCGTACTCTAAACCAGAGAGCTTAATAGCTTTCTTTTTAAGAGCTGTAACTAAAGAAAATGACCTTATCCTTGACTTCTTTTTAGGCTCTGGTACTACTGCAGCTGTCGCTCATAAGATGAATCGTCAATATATTGGTATTGAACAAATGGACTACATAAAAACAGTTTCAGTAGAACGTTTGAAAAAGGTTATTGATGGTGAGCAAGGCGGTATTTCCAAAAACGTTAACTGGCATGGCGGAGGCTCATTTGTATATGCTGAACTGAAAAATGATGCTCAAGATTTTAAAGATGCTATTGTTGAAGCTACTTCTACGGAACAACTCCTTGAATTATTTGAAATAGCTAAAAAGTCATCGTTTCTTTCATATCGTATTGATCCTAAAAAATTAAAATCCGAAGAGTTTAAAGAGTTAAGTTTTGCCGAACAAAAACAATTGTTAGCTGAAATCATTGATAAGAATAATCTATATGTCAATTATGCAGATATTGACGATGTTGACTATCATATATCAGAACATGATAAAAAATTAAACCGTCAATTTTACGGAGAGGAGTAAGATTGAATGGAATTTTTATATGAATTTTATGATAGTCTTGGTAAACACCAGACTGTTGATTTTAAAACAAAAGTTCCAAATTATATTAAGCAGAACTTAAAGTATGATTTACGTCCCTATCAATTAGAGGCTATTGGTCGATATCTCTATTATCGAAACGAAGATAAAAGCTATTCAGAAAATCAAGAACATGTTTTATACAATATGGCGACAGGTTCTGGTAAAACCATGTTGATGGCGGCTATCATTCTTGAAAAATATAAACAGGGTGAACGAAATTTTATCTTCTTTGTTAATAATGATAATATCTTGACAAAGACACGCGCTAACTTTTTAGCAAATGGTACAGGAAAGTATTTATTTTCGGATAAGATTACCGTTGATAATCAGGTTGTTAATGTACGTGAAGTAACTGATTTTTCAGACAGTCAAAAAGATAGTATTAACATTGTGTTTACAACTATTCAAAAGCTTCACCAAGATTTGAATACCCCAAAAGAAAACCGCCTTTCTTATGAACAATTTGAAGACACTTCAGTTGTATTGTTAGCTGATGAAGCGCATCACTTAAATGCAGGGCTTAATAAGGCAGAAAAAGATGATAATTCAAGTTGGACTTCGACACTTGCTAATATTCAAGAGTATGCTAAGCAATCAAGTCTTTTTGAATTTACAGCAACTATTGATTTATCTAATTCTGATATCTCAAAACGTTATGAAAAACACCTTATTTATAAATATGACTTAAAAGAATTTCGTTTAGATAAATATTCTAAAGATGTTTTATTTCATTTAGTGGATGATGATATTAAAATTCGTATGTTGCAAGCGATTATTATCAGTCAATACCGTAAAAAAATTGCAAGCAAACATGGAATCTTTTTAAAGCCTTTAGTAATGTTTAAATCAAAGAAGATTTCAGAAAATAAAGGAAATCAAGAAGTTTTCCTTGAAATGTTAAAAAATCTATCAGTAGAAGATATTACCTTACAACGTCAAAATGCAGATGATGGTATTCTCAAAAAAGCTTTTGACTACTTTGATGACAGTGAGATTAGTGATGATGATTTAATCAAAGAATTACAAGAAGATTTTCGTGTAGAACGTCTTCTTCTTATTGATGGGAAGAATAAAACAAGTAATAACTTGGTTGAATTAAATACTTTGGAGCTGCCCACTAATGAAATTCGAGCAATATTTGCTGTCGATATGCTTAATGAAGGTTGGGATGTTTTAAACCTTTTCGATATTGTTCGACTATATGATACCCGTGATGGCAAAATGACTAGAAATGGTTTTGTTGCTGGTGCAACAACTAATGCTGAAAAGCAATTGATTGGGCGTGGTGCGCGTTATTATCCATTTGTAATTGATGGTAAAGAAAATGAAAAGTATACACGTAAGTTTGATGATAATGAATTAAATGAACTTCGTGTTATTGAACAACTTCACTACCATTCAGCAAATAACCCTAAATATATATCTGAATTAAAACAAGTTTTACGTGAGTCTGGTATCTATGATGATGAAACGATGGTAGAACGCCAACTTAATCTTAAACCATCATTTATGGAAACAAGGACTTATCAAAATGGACTTGTGTGGGTCAACGAACGTCAAACTTATAAAGAATACATAGCAGAGGCTGGTAAGGAAAAACATCTCGAGGACAATATAATTCCAGAAGAATTTGAAGTAACTCTTCCTACTCAAAAGAATCGAGATATCAATGCATTTACAGCAGACGAATCTGAAGTTGCTGAAAATTTACCATCATTATCAGTTAAATTGGGCAAAGTCATTGAAAAAAATGTTATTCGCTATGCTTTAAATCGAAATTCAAATTATACGTTTGACAAACTTGAAAAAATCCTTTTTGGGTATACATCGTTAAGTCAAATTATTGAAGCAATTGAAAAAGTGGAATTAACTATTAACGGTGGAGAATCAGAAATAAAAAATCTTTCACAAGAAAATAAAGTTCTTATTGTTGAAAAATTACTTAAATACATGGAGAAAGATTTAATTTTTGAAGAAGAGCGCTATGTTGGAACAAGTAATTTTGAAGCTAAACCAGTGAAAGAACTATTTGCTGATAAGATTTTAAGAAAATATACTGTAAACAGTGAAAGTCATGCTGAGTTTGGCTTATCACAGAAAGATCGTTCAGAAACTGAAATCTATGAGGATTTGGACAGCTTGTCTTGGTACGCTTATGATGATAATTTTGGTACAAGCGAAGAGAAATACCTTGTAAGAACATTAAAAAATATGATGAGTGAACTTGAAGAGAAGTGGTCAGATATTTATCTACTAAGAAATGAAAAAGCTGTAAGAATTTATAGTTTTGATGAAGGTAAAGCATTTGAACCAGATTTCTTAATGTTTGCGAATGATAAAAAAACTGGGAATACTTCATGGCAAATTTTTATTGAACCAAAGGGGAGCCAGTTTGCTGATGCAAATAATAAATTTGAAAACAGCAAAGAAGGATGGAAGCAACAATTCCTTGCTGAAATTACTAATCGAGATGAAGCTAGAGAATTAGTTGATAATGACAGGTATCGCATTATAGGATTACCATTTTATAATAAAGAGTTGACGAAAACAGAATTTAAGGATACATTACAAAAACTAAAATAATCCTTAGTTAAAAGCGCTAGCTTGTTAAGCTAGTGCTTTTCTTTATATGATATAACGTAGAAGAGATACTTATTTTTTCCCATCTTCCCCAATTCCCCAGCGTCAGCAAATTTTCCCTTCGTTTTCCCCACTCTTTAACCCAAAGTTTCTATATTCAGTTAACTTCTCAGCCCCGCCATTTTCCAAAAGAAATCATACCGTGACTAAAAACTTCCTTGATTT
>CAZZFJ010000062.1:0-4976 GCA_964653415.1 uncultured Erysipelothrix sp.
TTTGAAACGTTTAATGGAACTGACTTGAACTTCTTTAATTAATACATGACTTGGCTGCGTTAAAACGTATAGAACCGCGTTTACGACGTCCTCGGAAGAAAGGGCGTTTTCTTTTATAAAATCTGAAATTGATTTTTTTATTTTTGAATCGCTAATATGAGAAGCTAAGTCTGTTTTTACAGGTCCAGGAGATATATTTGTCATTCGGACGGTTTCTTCTTGAACGAAACCTTTTGAAAATGCTTGTATTCCGAACTTTGTTGCAGAGTATACTGCTGCATTTTCAGAAACGTTATGGCCCGCAGCTGAATTAATATTAATAATTTGTCCTTGTGTCGATTTTTTCAAATACGGAAGCGCAGCTGCTATTGCATAAAGAGAGCCCTTTAAATTTACATCAATCATACGCTCCCACTCCTCAACCTTAAGTTGACTTATAGGAGATAAAAGCATAATCCCCGCATTATTTATTAGAACGTCAATTCTACCAAATTCTTTGAAAGTAAAGCGCATCAATTCATTCAAATCAAGATTTTTAGTGACATCAACTACTTTATATGTTGCACAACCACCAAAACTTTTTATGTTTTCAACTATTTCTCTTAGTTTTTCTTCTCTTCGAGCTGCCAAAACCACCTTTGCTCCTTCATTTGCAAGTATCTTCGCCATTTTTTCCCCAATTCCACTTGAAGCACCAGTAATTATAATCACCTTGTCTATTAAACTATTTTTCATTTAATTTTCTCCTTATTCAACTTACTTTGCACAACTTACTAGAAAAAAAGTTGGAACGAATCCCAACTTTTTCACAAAAGATAATATCTTTTCATAAATTTTAGTCTAAATCTGTACCATTGGACTCAATTACTTTTTGGTACCAATAAAACGAATCTTTTCTGTAACGATTATATGATCCATTTCCATAATCATCTGCATCAACATATACAAATCCATAACGCTTTGTCATTTGAACATCTCCCATACTTACAAGATCGATACAACCCCAAGGCGTATATCCCATTACATCAACACCATCTCCAATAGCGTCTCTTATAGCTTTAATATGTGACCTTAAGTAATCAATTCTGTATTGGTCATTAACTTTGTTATCTTCAGTAAGCGTATCTCTTGCACCCAAGCCATTTTCTACAACGAAGATTGGTACATCATAGCGATCTTTTAAATCGTTCAATGCAATTCTAAGTCCAGTTGGATCAATTCCCCAACCCCATCCTGTTTGCTCAACATGTGGATTCTCTAAGTTTCGAACGAAACGTCCAATAGGTTCTGCCTTATCAGGATCAGCACTAATAACTGCTGTATGGTAGTAACTAATGCCTGTAAAATCTACAGTACCTTCTTTTAGAATATTTTCATAACCATCATACCAATCAAGTTCAATATTATTTTTACGATAGTAATTCAAGATTAAATCAGGGTAGTAACCCCTAATTTGAACATCTGAAGGGAATAGATTAAACTGCATTTGTTGCTGTGTAGCCAATACATCCGCCGGTTTACTAGAGTATGGATAATTTTTTAGTACGCAAAGCATGTTACCAATTTGTTGACCTTCTGTTGCTTTTTCACGGAAATACTTAACCGTTAATGCACTAGCAATAAACTGATGGTGCAAGGCCTGATGAACTAATGTTTCTTCATCTTTTTCGGATCTTTCTACCAGCATTCCCCCGCCTAAGTAAGGTGAGTTCAAAACCATATTAATTTCATTAAAAGTTTTCCAATACTTAACTTCGTCTTTATATTCATCAATCAAAAACTTAGTATATTTAACAAATAAGTCAACTATTTCAGGACTTTCCCATCCATTAAGTGTATCTGTTAAATGTGATGGAATATCATAATGAATCATTGTTACCAATGGTTCGATACCATTTTTTCTTAATTCTCTAAATACATTATGGTAAAACTCTACGCCTTCTTTTAAGGGCTCCTTTTCAAGACCTGTGGGGAATAAACGACTCCATGAAACACTCATTCTAAAGGTCTTATATCCCATTTCAGCTAGCAAAGCAATATCTTCTTCATAACGATGATAGAAATCAGATCCACGACGGAACGCGAAGTTATAATCTGGATTCTGATCATTTGCTTGGTGGTCTTCATACATTGCTTCTGTAACATTGATGGGGAATACTTTTTCATCATCTTTCTTATCAACTCGACGAATATAATCTAAGTGAGATCGTCCTCTTCCTCCGGCATCATAACCACCTTCGTATTGAGCTGCTGATGTAGCACCACCCCATAAAAAATTCTCAGGGAATTTAATTTCTGACATATATATTTCCTCCTTTTTTTTATAAATCAATTATTTTTTTGGGTTGCTTCTGGCTTATACAATAACGTTGTAGCAACAAATGTTATAACTATACCTAGAACAATTCCTATGACTGAATGCAAGAAATTGTTAGCATATTCTCCAGATCCAACAAATGCTGCAAATGCAAATACGTTTGGTGGCAAGAATGAGAAAACCCCAATCTTAGTTAAACCAAAATACAATCCAGAGAAGAATCCACCAATCATTGCACCAATGATTGGTGTTTTATATCGTAGTGTTATTCCATACATTCCTGGTTCTGAAATACCTGGTATGAAGTTGGAAAAAGCACTTGAATATGCCAATGATTTAGTATCGCTATCCTTAGCTTTGATACCAACAGCTAAACAAGCTGCCCCTTGCATAAAGTTTGAAATGAAAAAACCTGGTAAAGCAATCCTGTCAATTCCATGGAGAGCAATTGAATTCAAGGAAATCGGAACAGTTCCATAATGCAAACCAAACATAACGATCCATGGAATAATTGCTGCCCAAACTGCAACAGCTAGAGCTCCAAATGTGTTATAGAACCAATTCAAACCAATTGCAAAGTACTCAGATAAAATTGCTCCTGCTGGTGCTAACAATCCAAACATTAAAGGAACCATTACTAGAATTGTTAATGTTGGTTGCAATAAGGTTCTAATTGATTTTGGTGAGTATTTTTCGAAAAACTTTTCGATATAGCTCATAATCCAAACTGAAAATATAATTGGGATTACGGTACTACTATATCCAGTTGCATACACTGAAATACCAAATATATTCATACCTACACCGTTATTTACCGCATCAACAAATGAAGGATGAATTAGAGCTGCACCAAGAATTGCACCAAGGGCGGGTGTCGCACCAAATTTCTTTGCAGCAAAGAAACCAATAAATACTGGTAGGTAATAGAAAGCCGCATCCGCAACAAACCCTAAAACAAATAATGTAGACGAATCGGGACTCATCCACCCAAATTGAACTACCAGCAAATTAAACGCTTTTAAAATTCCAGATGCGATTAAAATTGGTAATATAGGGACGATTGAATTCAGTATGCCATCAATTATCGCCGAGAAAATCGAACTGACTGTTATTTTTTTCTTTTCTGTTGATAAATTTCGATCCAAATTTTCATTAATTGTTTGAACTATATCCAGATTAGCTTCATCTGCAAAAGCCTTATAAGCCTCTCTTACATCATTCCCAATTACAATTTGAAGTTGTTGTCCTTGAAATTGGACACCAATTACATCTAGACTTTTAATTGCATCTAAATCTACAAGTCCAGTATCTTTTAAATTAATTCTTAACCGCGTATAACAATTCATTGCAGTCGAAACATTTTCTTTTCCACCTATATTCTCTAAAATATCTTTTGCTAATAGCTTGTAATCTTTAGCCATAATTTTCTCCTCTTTTACTATTCCGTATTAACTTTTCGCGTTGAAATTTCTCGTTCAGTTACTCGATTGATATGTAATATCAAATAAACTTTTTCTTCATTACTTAATTCAATATCAATTTTTTTTAGAAATAAACTATCGATTTCTTTTGCACATTTGTATGACTTAGGATATTCTGTTTTTAATGTTATAAATAGATTTGAATTTTCACTTTTAATCTGCCCATCAGTCAAGACCCTTCTTATCAGATAGTCCAAATGTGTAGCAAATCGTGAGTAGTTAAAACTATCCTTATCGATTTGGAATTTAAATTCTTTTTCTATAATTTGAACACATTCCAGCAAAATTTCTTTACTACTTCGTTTTTTCTCTTCCTTACCCTCATCTCTGAGTTGGTTGTTAATAAAGTGCAGCGCAATAGGACCAATTTCATTTTCGCCCAAAATAACGCCTGTTTCTTCCTCAACAATTTTAAAAGCCTTCCGTGCTTCTTGAATCTCGTTTGGATAAAGTATTTTAATGTTATGTTGTATTTGTAAATCTAATTCAATAGAATCATTTTGTCTTTGAATCGCAAAGTTAATATGATCCGCAAGCGCTAAAGCTGTGGTGGACATTAAGGTAACATTCAAATTCTTTTCTACATCATCTACAATTCGTATTGAAGCTTTAATAACGGAGCTAGGAATATCTGCAATTCCCTCATAATCCCAATCATTTATATTATAAAAGGTACGGTCAATACGATCTAAAGAAATTTGGTAAGGCGGTTTTATAAACCCAATCCCATTACCAAACGCAATCACTTCACGTCCTTTACTATCTATACAGAGAGAAACATTGTTATTTATATTTTTTATAACCTTCATACGATTCACCTCATTTCAATCACATTTTACCACAACAAAGATTTAGATTAACATTCTATTCATCACTTTTCATATGGCCATTTCGAATAGTGACGAAAAATCATTTTCATATAAAACCTCCCAATAAAATGAAAAATAGCCCTTTGAAGCATGTCTTTCCAACTCGCAAAAAATGCGAGATGCAAAGGACAAGCCTCAAAGAGCCTTTGAGTCACAAACCTTTTCATTTCATGTCTATTGTAATGTAAACACTTACTTTTGTCAAATTAAATTTTTAGGTTAAGTATTCTTTCTCTGACTTAAATGTGATAATGAGAGAAAATTAGAAAATGCTAAGAAAATTGTGTCCATTTTCTTGAAAGCACATCA
>CAZZFJ010000063.1:0-4894 GCA_964653415.1 uncultured Erysipelothrix sp.
GGTGTACATTCTTAAATGATCGAAAATGTACATTCTTATATTGACATTAATACCTTTTGAGAATTTAGAGATAAATCGACCTATAGATATTGGAATCAATGAGCTCACAAAAAATATCAGATATCAGTTTATTTGTAAAATCCACAAGCTTCGAAAAAGATGATATACCTATTTCCTCACGAGTTCAAATGTTACTGATGGTTGAATATATCTTCTTTAGCTATTTGTCAAAATATTATTAATAATGTTAAATATTTGCACTGATAACTTCAATGAGAAACTGTGTTAATAAGAAACCATCAATACGTGTATTGGCATCCATGTTTTCAATGGATAAGGGGATGTCGTGTGTTTCGAGGGTGTATGTGGCTAACTTTTTAGATTGTGTTTGATTGTTGGTGTTGGTAAATAAAATAACAATATTTTCGAGTTTGTTTAAAGTTTTTAAGGGCTTTAAGTAATCTTTATCAGGAGATGATTGGGAGTATATAATGACCAATTCATCTTTTTTTATGTTTGAAACTAAGTGTTTGAAGTAATGTTTTTCATTGATTAAAACTGAAGGTATATCAAGTGTTAAAAGATTGTTGTATAGATAGCTGGAGATGGGTTGGTTGTTTCCAATTCCATGGATATAAACGGTTTTACTTTCTTTGATGATATTTGCGAGTTTTACATAGTTTTCTAAGTCGATGTCTAATGCTAGATCATGAATGGATTGAATGGTATCTTCAATAATTTGGTTGTTTTCTTTATGTTTAATGCTTGTATTGGTTTCGCATTCTTTTTTAAGGGCATATTTAAATTCTGTGAAGCTTAAATAACCCACTTTTTCAAGTAATCGATAGATGGTATGATTTGAAATATACAATTGAGAAGTGATATCTTGGATGGTGGCATGTAAAAAATCTTGTGGGTGTTGGTTGATGTATTGTGCAAAGATTTCTTCCAGTTCATCGTCTGCTTGTGTTATGAGTTGTTTGAGTAGTGTCATTTAAATATTCTCCTTTTGATGGGTTTGTTGGATAATTGAATTGATCAGTAAGTGGATTAAATAAAATACTGGGAGTCGTGTTGTATATTCTGCGCCTTTGTTTTCTCTAAGGTCACCAAAGAAGTGAAGATTATACTTTGCGTTTTGTGCAATTTCATTTTTGGTATAAGGGGTTAAGGCAAGGACTTCTACATTTTCTATTTTGGCAAGTTTTACGGTGTTGATGGTTGGTGCAAATTCTCCTGATGCGCTGGTAACAATCACTATTTCATTTTCTTCCATGCCTAAAATAGCATGATTAATGAGTTTGCTGGATTCATAGCGATAAACATGAAAGATTCCAATTGAAAATAGCATGCGTTCAAAATAAGAAATTACAACACCTGAAATACCTGTTCCAAATAAATGTATTTTAGGTGCTTTGATAATCCTTTGGGCTAATTGGTGTAAATAATCAGGATCAACCAGGTTAATGGTATTCAATACATCTTTTTTCATGGTATTTAAACGTTGATGCGAATCATGTAACACATTGGTTGGTTTTTTCTCTTCTAAGTTTTTTTTGATTTCAAACTTTAATTCAGAGAAACCACTGAATCCCAACTTTTTTGAAAAGCGCATAATGGTAGCAGTAGAGTAAGAGACTGCTTCTGATAGATCTCGTATTTTCATTTGTGCTACTTTTTCTTGATTAAAGTTAATGTATTTTAAGATGTGTAATTCACTTTCATTGAGATTGTTAATTTGCATTTCACTGAGTTGTCGACTGAACATAAAAGCCTCCTTTAGAATTTGTTACCTTAATTGTAACAAGTATCAATCATGTAAACAAGTGTCGATTAAAGCGCTTTCTCTTGTGTTAGGTTGACGAGTTTATTACTATTAGGGTGTAAGTTGCAACACACATTGAAGGAGAGAATTATGAAAAAATTAAATGTTTGTATTGTTGGTGGTGGGAGTACTTTTACACCCGGATTCTTAAAATCATTTGTTAAGATGAGAGATAAGTTTCCCATTGGAAAACTTGTCCTATTTGATATTGATGCCAAAAGACAGGATGTAGTGGGTCAATTTGGAGATATCTTATTTAAAGAGTACTTCCCTGAATTGGATTTCAGTTATACTACAGATGAAAAAGAAGCTTATACTAGTATGGACTTTATCTTTATGCAAATGCGTTCAGGAGGTCTTCCAATGCGTGCTCAAGATGAACACATTCCATTCAGTATGGGTTTAATTGGACAAGAAACTTGTGGACCTGGTGGTCTTGCATATGGTTTAAGATCAGTGGTTGATATGATTAAAGCGGTTCACAGTATTCGTAAATATGCTCCAGATGCTTGGATTTTAAACTACTCTAATCCTGCTGCAATAGTTGCTGAAGCACTACGAAGAGAATTTCCAAATGATAAAAAATTATTGAATATATGTGATCAACCAGAAAACGTTGTTCGTTCTGTCTCCAGACTTTTAGAAATGGATTGGCAAGACTTAGATCCTGTTTATTTTGGTCTCAATCATTTTGGATGGTTTACCCATATTTATGATGTCAATACAGGCGAAGACTTATTACCTAAGGTAAAAGAAAAAGTAAAAGAAAAAGGTTTCTTACCCCAAGATGCCGAACAAAGAGATGCATCATGGTTGGATACATATGGTATGGTTGAAAAAATGTTAGAAGATTTCCCAGACTATCTACATAATACTTACAATCAATATTATTTATATCCAGAATATAAATTCTCAAAACTGGATCCAAATTTCACTCGTGCTGATGAAGTCATGGCCAGTCGTGAGAAGCGTGTCTTTGAAGAATGTGAAACGGTGATTCAAAATGGTACCATGGGTGATCACTTTGATGATATTAGCGATGCGCATGCTGAAATGATGATTGAAGTTGCAATTTCTATTGCCTTTAATAAAAATGATCGCTATATCTTAATTGTTGAAAACAATGGTGCCATCAATAATATTCAAGATGATGCAATGGTTGAAGTTGTATGTGAATTGGGTATTAATGGTCCCAGACCCATGCGTGTTGGAAATATTCCTCAGTTCCAGTTGGGATTATTGGTCAACCAACTATCCTCTGAAAAACTCATCGTCGATGCTTACTTTGAAAATTCATACCAAAAAGCACTGGAAGCATTTACTTTAAACCGCTTGGTGAATGATGCAACAGTTGCTCGTAAGGTTTTGGATAAACTCATTGAAGCCAATAAAGGTTATTGGCCAGAACTAAAATAAAGGAAAGGAATAATTTATGAATAAAAATAAAACAATGGAGTTTCTATCTTCATTAGGTAGAAGCTTGATGATGCCCATTGCAACATTGGCTGCAGCAGGTATCTTTCTAGGACTCACAAGTGCGCTTACCAAGCCGCAAATTTTAGAAGTTTTACCCTTTTTAGAAGCTAAGTATATTTTCTATGGTATTAATACACTGAGATCTGTTTCAGCTGTTGTCTTTACCTTAATTCCTGTTTTGTTTGCGATTTCTATTGCTTTAGGAATGGCAAAAGAAGATAAAGAAATTGCTGCATTCGCTGCTTTTGTTGGATATTATACTTTCTTATTAAGTGCCAGTGTTATGGTAAATTCAGGATTCATAAGTGTAGAGAATCTTAGAATTGCGAATATTTTAGGTGTTGAAACCATTGATATGGGCGCTGTATCAGGGATTGCAGTGGGTTTAATTGTTGCTTATTTACACAACAAATATAAGGATATTGAATTTCCAGTTGCGATTGCTTTTTATGGCGGTAAAAGATTTGTTACGATTATTGTTATTATTGTGACCGCATTGGTGGGACAAATTGCACCCATTATTTGGATGCCCATTTCAGCAGGAATTAATTCACTGGGTACCGTAATTTCTAATTTAGGAGCAGTCGGAGTCTTTATCTTTGGAATGCTGGAACGCTTATTAATTCCTACAGGATTACATCATATATTAAATGGTGTCTTTAGAACCACACCAATAGGTGGAGTCTATGAAGGTGTAGAAGGTGCACTCAACATATTCTTACAATTTATTGATCAAGTAGATATGGCTGAACTGGCTCCTTATACTCAATATTTAGCACAAGGTAAATTCCCCTTCATGCTATTTGGTCTACCTGCTGCAGCCTATGCAATATATCAAACCACACCCAACGATAAAAAAGATGCTGTAAAAGCACTGTTGATTGCTGGGGTTGCGGCAACATTTGTTTCAGGAATTACAGAACCCGTAGAATTTGCCTTTATGTTTATTGCACCTGTATTATTTGTCTTCCATGCTGTTATGGCAGGATTATCATTTATGCTGATGTCAATTCTTGGTGTGGTCATTGGAAATACCGGTGGTGGACTCATTGACTTTGTAATTTGGGGTATTCTACAACCTGGATCAAGATGGTACTATGTATTACTTGTAGGTATTCCTTATGCTCTTATTTACTATGGTGTTTTCAAATGGTACCTACAGAAAAAAGAAATTTCTATTGATGTATCAGAAGAGAATGCCGATGAAATCTATGTACCAAAAGGAGACGGAACAGAATTGGGATTGTTAGTGATTGAAGGGTTGGGTGGACTTCAAAATATTACAAGTGTCAACAACTGTATTTCAAGATTAAGAGTTGATTTAAAAGACATGGACTTAGTCAATGAGAACTTATTGAAAAAGTCTGGTTCAATGGGAATCCTCAAACAAAGTGACACTCACATTCATATTGTCTATGGACCCAAAGTAGAATCTGTCGCAAAACAAGTTAAAGAAATATTTAATTATTAATAGAATTTTAAAATTCAAGTACTTTGAAGATACGTTTGGTACTAAATGCTAAACGTATCTTTTTGTTTATAAATACAACCTCATTGTTTGTATTATAGTTTTACAAATGTATAGTTTGTAAA
>CAZZFJ010000064.1:0-4664 GCA_964653415.1 uncultured Erysipelothrix sp.
TGATTTCATATTGCATATTTTCTTTCAAATTTAAAACTACCTTTCTCATAATGTTAATCCTCCTTGAAGGACCATTGTATCACCTCGGGACATTATCACTTTTGATATATTGAGACATTATCACTTTTAAGTCAGACGTCCAAAAGGTGACAAGCAAAAGTACTTGACACCTATCATCATTGTGTTATAATAAATAAGCAAATAGAATAAAGGAGGATTTAACATGGCAGTAAAATTACGTCTAAGAAGAATGGGATCTAAAAAAAGTCCATTTTACCGTATTGTAGCAGCAGATTCACGCGCACCTAGAGATGGTCGCTTTATTGAAATTATTGGAAATTACAACCCACTAACATCAACCGTTGATATCAACGAAGAACTTGCAATGAAATGGTTAAATGTTGGTGCACAACCTTCAGAAACTGTACGTACACTTCTATCCAATGAAGGTGTTATGAAACGTTTCCACGAAGAAAAGACGAAGAAATAAGTTATGAAAAATATTGAAGATGTTCTTTATGATTTAGTTGTTCCTATGGTTGAAAATAAGGATAGTTTGAAAGTTCAAAAGTTAGATAGCTTAAATGAAGATGAAATTCTTCTAAATGTTTATGCTGACAATGCGGACATTGCACGTCTTATTGGTCGTCAAGGTTCAATGGCACAAGCCATTCGTCAAACCATGATGATAGGTTCACGTGTGTTCAATAAGAAAATATCAATAAATTTTGAATCATACTAGGGTGCATTTTGCATCCTTTTTTAAACAGGAGGATCTATGAAAGTAAAAATAGGAAGAGTTCAAAAACCTTTTGGTATTAAAGGTGAAGTGAAAATCATGCCCACTACTGACTTTGTAGAACAACGTTATAAAAAAGGGCAGGCGATTGAATTGCTTTTAGATAATGAAGTTAAGCATTTAATTATTGAATCTTCAAGAATGCATCAAGGCTCTGTATTAGTGAAATTTAAGGATCTTGATTCACTCAATGATGTAGAATTTTTTCACCGTGCAGAGATTCAAATTGAACGTGACAGTATGCATGATCTTGATGAGGATGAGTATTACTTTGTCGATTTGGTAGGATGTCAGGTATTTTCAAATCAAAATTTAATCGGACAGGTTAAAGAAGTGATGGATATGCCAGCACACCCAGTTTTAAGACTAGAGTCTCAAGAAAAAGATATTCTCATTCCTTTTGTAGAAAAATTTATTGAAACAGTAGATTTAGATGAAAAGCGAATCGATATTCATTTTATGGAGGGATTGTATTGAAAATTTCAATTCTAACACTATTTCCTGAAATGTTTCATGGCTTTATCGAGACTTCAATCATCAATAAGGCAAGATTAAAAGGTCATGTTGAGATTGAAACCATTGATATGCGCTCCTTTACTGAGCATAAAAATAACCGTGTAGATGATTATCCTTATGGTGGAGGTGCAGGATTGGTATTGCTATGTCAACCAGTGGTGGATGCCATCGCATCGGTAAGAACAGAAGAGTCCTTAGTGATTATGATGACTCCCCAAGGAAAAACCTTTAAACAGGAAATTGCCTATGATTTAGCATTGAACACTCAGCATTTGGTCATTGTCTGTGGTCATTATGAAGGCTTTGATGAAAGAATTCGAGACTATGTAGATCTAGAACTTTCAATTGGAGATTATGTCTTAACTGGTGGAGAACTTGCTGCCATGGTGATTTCTGATGCTGTGATTCGTTTACTTGAGGGTGTTATTACCGAAGAATCCCATCAAGATGACTCCTTTAGTGATGGGTTACTAGAGTATGCTCACTATACCAAACCTCGCATCTTTGATGGCAAGGAAGTACCAGAAGTCTTACTGAGTGGTCATCATGAAAATGTAAGGAAATTCAGGTTGTATTCATCCTTAGAAAAAACATATAAGTATCGACCAGACTTGCTCAAAAATCGTGTTCTAACAAAAGAAGAACTCATGATGTTGAATGATATTCGCAGTAAAAAATAGTTTCTAAAAGATTTTATCTTTGTAAACTATTTTTTAATTTTTGACCAAAATAGGATATGGTATTTACTTATGTTCATATTTGCTTGGATCATTTTGGTTATGCTAAGTCGTATTGTGGTTGGGGCACATTTCGCATCGGATGTTACAATGGGTGTAGTGATATCATTTTCAGTATTCTTGTTTCTTAAGGCCCGTTTTTTAAAAGAGCATTAACATGAATCATGAACGGAATTTAGAAATTAAATATATAGTATTAGTGGGATACTTTTTTTAGTCCAGTAATTATTTTTGACTGGACTTGATTATACAATTCTTATTGAATATCATGCGATTACAATTAATCAGTTCTAATTTGTAAAAGTAGTGCACACAAGCTTACTAAATCTAGAAAAGCCTTTAAAAAATATAGGCTTTTTTGATGTATAAATGATGCTAATCCTTTTTATAACTGATCTTAGATATAATACAGGGGGAAAGAAGGCCTTAAATAAGCTACCTATATAATTTAGATTAAAGTCATGAAGAAGTGTGTGGAACAGTTTTTCAGTTAATAATTTGAGGTAGCTTGATGGCTCTTTATTCCTTGATTTATCATGCTTGATTTTTATAGGGATGCGTGTATAATGTGATTATAAACGTTGATAAGGACATGGTTTTATTTGAGACTAATGTAGAGAGGGAAGTGCTTGGTGAAAACTTCTTGAAGTCTGATAAAATTACCACCTTTGAGTGAGTTTTGAAAAACTTCGTATGTTCTGCGTTAAAGAAGTAAGAGTGCACATAATTTGTGAACTAAGGTGGTACCGCGTTGATTCGTCCTTAGATGATCGGGGTATTTTTTTATGCAAGGAGTGAAATAGCTATGTTAAATATTAAAGAGGATGCCAGACTGAGTGTTTTGAATCACTCAACTGCCCACGTTATGGCTCAAGCCATTAAGAGACTTTATCCAGAAGCTAAATTTTGGGTGGGTCCTGTTATAGAAGATGGGTTCTATTATGATATTGATCTGGGAGATAATGTCATTACAGAAGAAGATTTTCCCAAGATAGAGAAGGAAATGAAAAAAATCTCTAAAGAAGCAAAATATATTGTTAGAGAAGAGTTAACTCGCGAAGAAGCTCTAAAATTGTTTGCGGATGATCCATATAAGGTGGACCTTATTACTAATAACTTATCCGATGATGATGTAACTATTAGTGCTTATCGTCAAGGAGAGTTTGTTGACTTATGTCGTGGACCGCATGTTGCTTCTACAAAAGAAGTTAAACACTTTAAACTAACTAAAGTATCAGGAGCTTACTGGAAAGCGGATGCGAATAATAAGATGTTGCAACGTGTTTATGGTATTAGTTTTGATACTGAAGATGCGCTTCAAAATTACCTGGATTGGCTCGAAGCAGCGAAAGCACGTGACCATAAAAAATTGGGTCGTGAGTTGCAACTTTTCATGTTTAGTGAATACGGACCTGGATTTCCTTTTTGGTTAAAAGATGGTGTAACACTTAAAGATTTACTTTTATCCTATTGGAAGCAAGTTCATATCGAAAGAGGCTATGAGTTTGTTGAAACACCCACCATGCTATCAAAAGCTTTATGGGAAACATCCGGTCATTGGGATAACTATCAAGATAATATGTATATTTCAAAAATTGATGATAAAGAGTTTGCGGTTAAACCGATGAACTGTCCTGGAAGTATCTTAGCGTATAAGAATACATTGTATTCTTATCGTGATTTACCGTTGCGTATGGCTGAGTTGGGGCATGTTCATCGTCATGAAGCCAGTGGCGCATTAAATGGTCTTTTCAGAGTACGGGCCTTTACTCAAGATGATGCTCATATATATGTTACACAAGATCAAATCGAAGCTGAAGTTCTAGAAATTATTGATTTCTTGGATGAAGTCTATTCTGTATTTGGTTTAACATATGATATTGAACTTTCCACAAGACCTGAAAAAGACTATATTGGAACCGTTGAAATTTGGGATGAATCTGAGAATGCTTTAAAAAATGCTTGTATGAAAGCGGGCAAAGAGTTTAAAATCAATGAAGGTGATGGAGCCTTTTACGGACCAAAACTTGACTTTAAGGTCAGAGACTCCCTTAATAGAACTTGGCAATGTGGTACAGTTCAACTGGATATGAATTTACCTGAACGCTTTGAACTAAGCTATATTGATGATCATGGTTCAAAAGTTCAACCAGTAATGTTGCACCGTGTTATTTTCGGATCAGTAGAACGTTTTATTGGAATACTTATTGAGCACTTTGCAGGAGCATTCCCATTATGGATGTCACCAAAACAAGTAACAATTATTCCAGTTAATGCACTATACCATTTGGATTATGCACGTGATGTTGAAAAAGAACTTAAGAAACATGGTATTCGTGTCAATGTGGATTCAAGAAACGAAAAACTTGGATACCGTCTTCGCGAAGCACAAACAGCAAAAACTCCTATTCAGTTAATCTTAGGAGATAAAGAAGTTGAAAACCAAACAGTCAACTTACGTCGTTATGGTGAAAGTAATCAGCATACCGTCTCTGTTCAAGCTTTCGTCGAACTTATATTAGACGAGATTGAGAATAAAACACATCGACTATAAAAAAAGACAGCCTTAGCTGTCTTTTTCATTATTATTTAAGAAATGCACGTAGCATCCA
>CAZZFJ010000065.1:0-2270 GCA_964653415.1 uncultured Erysipelothrix sp.
TATATCAGTTCCACGCATGCAGGAATGCATGAAAGTTCAATTTACTTTGATTTAATGCAAGAGTTTGTCGCAAATGGCTATGATGTCACCATTGCCTATGCAAGAGAGAAGCGATTAAACTTAGAGACAGAAAGTTTTATCCAAGATAATATACGTTACTTTGCGATTAAAACTGGGAATATATCGAAGAATAAGAATTTAATTGAGAAAGGTATTTCTCTTTTATCAATTGATCCAATTTTTGCATATAACTTAAAAAAAATGGCTAAAGGTGAAACCTTTGATTTGGTGCTTTATTCAACACCACCCATCACATTTATAAAAACACTGAAGTATTTAAGAAAAACTTCCGCTGATATTTATATTTATCTTATGTTGAAGGATATTTTTCCACAAAATGCTGTGGATATTGATTTGATGCGTGAGGATTCATTCTTACATAAGTTTTTTAAGAAGAAAGAAAAGAAATTATACAGTCTAGTTGATTTTGTTGGAGTAATGTCTCCTGCAAATAAGGATTTCTTTATAAAACATAATCCGGAGTATAAAGAAAAAGTGGAGGTTTTAGCCAACGCGATTAAGTTAAGAGATATCAGCCTTCAATACACTCGAAAGGATTTTGGTATTTCTGAAGAGAAAGTTGCGATTGTGTATGGTGGTAATCTAGGATATCCTCAAGCTATCGAATACTTAATAGATTGTGCTCGCAGTATTGAGACTTTGGATAATGTAGAATTTATCGTAGCAGGAACAGGATCCAAACAAAATCTTATCGAAAACTATATTAAACATGAGAAACCTAAGAACTTTAAGTACTTAGGGCAACTTCCAAAAGATAAGTATGATGAACTTGTTTATAATTGTGATGTGGGACTTATATTTTTAGATTATCGCTTTACAATTCCAAACTATCCACAAAGGCTTCTAAGCTATATGCAGGCGAAACTGCCTATCATTGCCGCAACAGATCGTGCTACTGATATTGGAAGTATTGCAGAAGAAAATCGTTATGGATTTCATGTAGATAGTATTGATGTCGCTGGCTTTAAAGAAAAAGTAGAAGTTTTAGCAAATGATTTGAAACTAAGAGAAGAAATGGGCGAAAATGCTTATCAATATCTAAAAAATAATTATACAGTAGACAAATCATTTCAAATTATTGAAAGTAGGACAAAATGAAGAAAATATTAGTTACAGGGGCCAGTGGATTTATTGGTTCAAATTTATGTGTTAGCTTACAAGAATTATCTTATACCATCTTAAGCTTTGATAAAGATAATACCATGGATGAGCTCAAAGCAATGGTTCAAGAGGCGGACTTTGTGGTGCATTTAGCAGGAATCAACCGTCCAAAAAATCCCGAAGATTTCTACAAAGGAAATGTGGGTTTAACTGAGAATCTGATTTCCTACTTAGAAAAATACAATCCTGTCCCTTTATTAGTCTCAAGTAGTATTCAGGCAGGCAATGACAGTGATTATGGTAAGAGTAAACTTGAAGGTGAGAAACTCGTTGAAAACTATAAAGGAAAAGGTATGGTTTTCAGACTGTCAAATGTCTATGGTAAGTGGAGTCGACCCAACTATAACTCAGTAATTGCCACATGGTGCCATAATATCAGTCATGATCTAGAACTTGTCGTCAATGATCCTAAAGTGGAAGTTAACTTTGTTTACATTGATGATGTAGTTAAAGATATCATTGCTGCTATTGAGGGACAATTAGAACTTAATACCTATCATGAGGTTAAGCCCATTGACACTGTGTCACTGGGTGAAGTAAAAAATCTCTTAGTCTCATTTAAAGAGAGTAGAATCAATTTAAGTTTTCCAAACTTAAAATCTAATTTTTCAAAAAACTTGTATAGTACATACCTTAGCTATATTCCAATAGATGAAATGGCTTATAAGCTCACGATGCATCAAGATCATCGCGGTAGCTTTACAGAGTTTTTGAAAGATGAAACTTTAGGTCAAGTTAGTGTGAATGTTTCTAAACCCGGTATTACAAAGGGTCAACACTGGCATCATTCTAAAAACGAAAAGTTTTTAGTGGTCTATGGCCAAGGTCAGATTGAAATTCGTCATATCATCACGAATGAAAAATTTATCTATGAAGTCTCAGGTGAGACATTAGAAGTCATTGATATTCCAACAGGATATACACATAATATAATCAACACGGGTAAAAGTGATATGGTCACGATAATGTGGGCGAATGAAATGTTTGATCCTAATAATCCAGACACATATTTCATGGAGGTTTAAGAT
>CAZZFJ010000065.1:2370-4663 GCA_964653415.1 uncultured Erysipelothrix sp.
ATGAAGAAATTGAAAGTTATGACAGTGGTTGGTACACGTCCTGAGATTATTCGCTTGTCAGCAGTTATCAATAAGCTTGAAAGTAGTGAAGCCATTGATCATGTTTTAGTACATACAGGACAAAATTATGATTATGAGTTGAATCAAGTGTTTTTTGAGGATTTTAATCTTAAGAAGCCAGACTATTTCTTAGAAACGGCCACGGGTGCCCCTATTGGTACCATTGGTAATATCTTGATTGCGATTGAACCTGTTTTAAATGAGGTTAAACCTGATGCTTTCTTAGTACTGGGGGATACCAACTCATGTTTATGTGCGATTGCAGCGAAGCGTATGAAGATTCCTGTGTTCCATATGGAAGCGGGTAATCGTTGTTTTGATCAAAGAGTACCTGAGGAAACCAATCGTAAAATTGTGGACCATATTGCAGATATCAACTTAACTTATAGTGATATCGCAAGAGAGTATCTTTTAAGAGAAGGATTACCTTCAGATCAAATTATAAAGACAGGGAGTCCAATGTTTGAAGTATTAAAATCTCGTGAAGATGAGATTTTAAATACGGATGTCTTAGAGCGCTTGGGTCTAAAGAAAGACCATTATTTTGTAGTCAGTGCTCATCGTGAAGAAAATATTTCCAATCCTGTGAACTTCAATAACTTAATTGAAACCTTAAATAAAGTAGCGGAAGCATATGATATGCCACTTCTACTAAGTACCCATCCCCGTACGCGTAAGATGATTGAAGAAACTGGGGTCACCCTTGATCCACGTGTCATTCTTTCAAAACCTTTAGGCTTTATCGATTATGTTAGATTACAAAAGGATGCTAAAGCGACCTTGAGTGATTCAGGAACTATTTCTGAGGAGTCTTCCATATTGGAGTTTAAAGCACTCAATTTAAGAGAGGCACACGAAAGACCAGAAGCTTTTGAGGAAGCATCCGTCATGATGGTGGGATTACATCACGAACGCGTACTACAGGCTCTAAAAGTGCTAGAAACACAAAGTCCTAAGACACTGCGTCATGTTTCAGACTACAGTATGCCCAATGTGAGTGATAAGGTCTTGCGAATCATATTATCTTATACCGATTATATAAACCGTAAGGTGTGGAAAAAGTAATGAAAATACTTTATATCAATTCCGTCTATCAGTATGGAAGTACGGGTCGCTTGGTCAAAGATTTAATGGAAGCATCCAAAGCTAAGGGGCATGATGTACTTTGTGTTTATGGTAGACATGATCAAGGAGATGTTGCGGATACTTTTTATATTGGATCAAAATGGCAAACCGCGGTTCATGTTTTAATGACGCGCTTGTTTGGTCGTCATGCCCTGCACTCAATTTTGGCTACCAGAAAGCTTATTCAAAAAATAAAAGAATTTAAGCCAGATGTGATTCACTTACACAATCTTCATGGTTACTATATCCATGTGCCAATGTTGATGAAGTTTTTAAAGAAACTGGATGTTAAGATTATTTGGACCCTGCATGATACCTGGTCTATAAGTGGTAGTGCTGCTTATTTTGATTATTATGGATGTAAGGAATGGTCTGACGGTTGTGTGAGATGCCTTAATACGAAAGAATACCCTGAGGTATGGTTTATTGCAAATCAAGGTAGAAACTTCACCTGGAAAAAAGAAAACTTTTCAGGCTTTAAAAACATGCACATTATTACTGTATCAAACTGGCTTAGAGGCATATTAATACCAAGCTTCTTAAACCAGTATCCTGTTACAACCATTTATAATGGGATTGATTTAAATACTTTCACTCCTAAATATAAAGAAGCTCCTGAAAGTACAGTGAAGTTACTCGGTGTGGCTAATATTTGGGAAGAAAGAAAGGGACTTAATGATTTTATTGAGCTTTCAAAAAGACTTCCCAGTCAATATGAAATAACACTCGTTGGTTTAAGTGAGAGCCAAATTCAAAGTCTACCTCACAATATTAAAGGCATACAACGAACTTCATCCATTGAAGAATTGGTTTCTTTGTATCAAGAAGCAGATATTTACCTCAACCTGAGTGTTGAGGAGACGATGGGACTAACAACTGTTGAAGCGATGGCATGTGGAACACCTGCCATTGTATACAATCGTACGGCAGTTCCTGAAATGATCGACTCAGCATCAGGTGTTAAAGTTCAAGCCAGAGATATGGAACAGTTAGTAAAAGCGGTTATGAATTTTAGTTTTGGGACTTATACTGGAGAAAAAGCAAGAAAACGTGCAGAAGAGTTTACCATGAAAAAAATGCTGGACTCTTATTTAAGACAATATCAAGA
>CAZZFJ010000066.1:0-4562 GCA_964653415.1 uncultured Erysipelothrix sp.
CAATAATCCATCTAAAAGCATTGATATAACATTTGATGAATTTAATGATGATAAGTTATTTGAGCAAATCATTGAAAGCAACTTTTTAGCAACATCTAAAACATAGTCTTATGAGAATAACCCCATATCGTATAGTCTTTATATTGGTATTATCAGCAATCATATACTTATTGTATTCAATAGATATTAAAGAGGTATTGAACTTTGCTTCTATTGTTACTGCATACTCAATATTCAAGTTTGTTTTTCGCACTGCCACGTACATATTTTTCAAAATACTGAAATGGGTTATTATTATAGCGATTACAGCATTTATGTTTACAATAATATTTTAATAGAACTACTAATATGAAAGCAACCGAACACTTCAATAATATAATAGAGACATATCTAAGAGATAGAGCCGAAACAGATACACTTTTTGCAGTATCATTCGCAAAGGAAGATAAGAACATTCAAGACTGCATAACCTATTATGAGAATACTAATATTATGACAAGCTCATACCTTTATTTTTTGTATAGTAATTGATAGTTAAGCTTTTACTTGTATTGCTTGGCATAACTACTTCTCATAATTATATTTGTGATCCGGACAATGTCGTCCAGAATAAAATATACATATATGGAAGAAAACAATATCCAGAACATCGTTGCGAGGTGCGAAGCATTCTTTCGTGCGAACCGTTATGCCGAAATTTCTATCAGTGGTTATAAGAGAAGATGGAGCCATGGTATCATAAAATACATGGCAGAACGGAGTCTTGAAAAATATTTGCCTCAGATTGGTGCTGAATATTTAGAAAACTGCATCGACTTTGAGAAGATAAAGGAAGGATCCCGATTGGAGAAAGTCAGAGATATTCGAGTCCTTAATGACATGCTAGCTTTGGGAGTTATCCGCAAAACAAGTAACACACCTATTGTCTATTGTCTTGACGGACAGATTGGATACGATATGATAAAGTTTATTGATGACTTCAAGGGCAAACGTCGTGCCGAGAAAACTGTTTTACACCACCGCCGAAACCTCTGTTACTTCTTGGAATTTCTGCATGCCAGAAAAATAACCTCGACTGCAGAAATTACGGAATCAGACGTGGTTACATACATCAGTATCTGTAGAAACAAGGTAAGTGCGGTCTCCACATTAAAACAGCTTCTCAATTTTTGGGTGCAAACAGGTGTTGTGGATGAATTCTTTGCGGACTTATGTAAGTCATTTAAAATTAAAGCGAAAGAGCGCATTCCTTCCTTCTACGCTACAGACGAAGTGGCAAAGATAGAGCACTCTGTCAACCGAAACTCACCTATTGGTAAACGAGATTATGCCATGGTTCTTCTTGCATCGAGGCTTGGGTTACGCGCATCCGACATAGCAACATTAACTTTTCTTGAACTTGATTGGGAGAACAACATGCTAAAAAAAAGAATGCAAAAAACCAATAAGTTCATAGAGCTTCCCTTGTTGTCAGAAGTTGGGAATGCTATCATAGACTATCTAAAAAATGCACGTCCTAGCTCAAAATCTAATATTATATTCCTTTTAGGAAGATCGCCATATTCGCCATTGGATGCGAGTGTAGTATCGACACAGATTAACAATATAATCAAAAAAGCTGGGGTAGATATAAACGGCAGACATCACGGTGCACATGCTTTACGACATTCACTCGCGTCAGCCATGCTCGGAATGAACACTTCAATAGAAACCATCGCTGAAACACTCGGACATCAGAGCACAAATACCACAATGTGTTATTTGAAGATAGATGTTGAGTCCTTGAAGAAGTGTGCCCTTTATGTTCCCCCAGTCCTTGATTCTTTCTACCAGCAGAGAGGAGGTGCCTTCTATGAAAAGATTTGATTACACAAGCGTGCTTGCACCATACGCCTACCAGTTGATAGATATGGTTACCGCCTCAGGGTCGTTCGATCCACACCTTCCATACTCGTTAAGAGAGTTTGATGCCTACGCCAATACAGTCGAGTTGGCGGACACTTTCATCACGGAAAAATTCATCGACGAGTGGAGGAAAACCCGAATAAATGACAGTGAGCGTACACTCTATATCAAACTGTCCTTATGGCGTAAACTCTTGTTGCTCATGAACAGAAGAGGATGCAAGTGTTACATTCCCAGGATGCCGAAAATTAAAAAGGGTCTCTTCACTCCTTATATCTTCAATGCCGAAGAGTTGTGTTCGTTTTGGTTGACTATAGATAATAAAAGAATGATCCGACTTAAAATGAACACTTCCCTAATATCCCTCCCTTCCATTTTTAGGCTTCTTTATAGCACTGGAGTACGTGTTGGAGAAGCTCTGTCAATAACGATATCAGACGTGGATTTCAAAAGAGGACATATCCTCATTCGAGCGACAAAAAACGAAGCCGACAGAATAGTCGTACTCCATGAATCCATGATGCAAGTACTCACTGATTATCTGGCATATCGGAACAAATTGCCCATCGCAGGCATCAACCATGCTAATAAACACCTATTTGTCAAGGCAGACGGCACACCTATATCTGTGCATACTGTATATGTAAATTTCAGAAGAATCATTGAAGAGTGCGGAATCAAATACGGAGGGAGAGCACTTGGCCCCTGCGTCCATTCGTTCAGGCATACTTATGCGGTGCATGCTATAGCCCAAATGGCAAGAAACGGTATGAATATATATGCGGCACTCCCGATCCTTTCTGCCAGTATGGGCCATCATTCCTTAGAGGCAACAGAATACTACGTTCGACTTACCAGAGCTATGTATCCGGACATAGAGAAAAGCAGTTCAGCCATCAATTCTTTTATTTACCCTAAAATATCAAGATATAATGAAAACTAAGACAGACTTCGCCAAGTATCTGAGCCTTTTTTTATCGGACTACATGCCTCATGAACGAAATGTCAGCAAAAACACACTCATGGCATACAGAGACTCTTTCATTGGCTACATCGGCTATATGAATGATCAGAAAAAAATCCCATTAGATCGGCTTCAGCTTGAACATCTGACAAGAGAAAATGTAATCGGTTATCTCCGTTGGATGGTAAAAGAGAAAAACGTTACCCCGCAAACACGAAATTATAAACTAGCCGCTATTCGGTCATTTTGCAATTATCTTCAATATAAGTTGATTGACAGACTTGCGCAATGGCAGGAGATACGTTCTATTCCTCTGCTGAAAACAGAAATAAAGGCTATCGAATATCTTACCCCAGAAGGCATAAAATTACTTCTGGCACAACCTGACCAATTTACGGCAAAGGGACGCAGACACGTGGCTTTGCTCTCTCTTATGTATGACACGGCAGCACGTGTACAAGAAGTCGCCGACTTAACAATGGGTAGTTTGCGTATTGAATCTGAGCCATATACAATCAAAATTATAGGTAAGGGTCGAAAAAGCCGCATTGTGCCTCTTTCCAGAGAGCAGGTGGTACATCTTCGTTCATATATAGAAGAAAATGCTACAATATTAAACATGTATGCTTCGCCGCTATTCCAAAATAGCAACGGCAAGAAGTTGACAAGGGAGGGAATAGCATACATTTTAAAAAGATATACAGGTATGGCACGGAAAATATCTCCCGCATTAATTCCTGAACGTCTGAGTCCTCATAGCCTGAGACACAGTCGTGCGATGCATCTGCTGCAGGATGGAGCTATCCATATCGTAGACCTGAGAGACATACTCGGACATGAATCAATTCAAACTACAGGTATTTATGCACGAGCAGACTCAAAATCAAAACGGGAAGCTCTCGAAAGCGCTTATCAAGGAACTACGCCAAAACCTCCAACAGACCGACACTGGGAGCGTGACAAAGACCTATTAAATTGGCTCAAACAGTTAGGTTACTAATAATTTTATGAGAAGTGGAATTGAGAAGTAACGATAGTAAAGTATTGATTTTAAAAAACAAATCTCATGCCTCTTCTCATAAGTTTTTTCTACGCATAAAAGGTATTATGAGAAGCTTCTCATAATACATATATTCTTAATAGCGTTAAGGCTAGTGGATGTGTAGGTCATACTTCAGAGGAAATATTCTCAATGGCAGTTCACTATTACGATGAAAATAATATAGATATAGGCAATCCAATAAGCTGTAATATTGTAGTTAACTACAAACCAGAGATAACGGAAGAGGAGAAACAAGAAGCTAAGCGTAATGCTCTTAAAAGAATTGAGGATGAAGCGTACGCAAAGCTAACTCAGTCAAAAAAAAGAACTACTAGCTCTGAAGATAAAACCATACAAAAAAGCCTTTTTGACCTATGAAGCCAAGAACAAAATTTCAAAAGGAAGTCGTTATGCAGAGTAATAAACTTGCATCTATCAGCAGTAAGCAAAAAGAGTGGGCATTCAAAAACTGCTTCAAACACCAAGCTAGACGTTTGAAAAATGGGAGTATATCTTGTTTAGAGTGTGGATATGTATGGATGGATAAAGAATCTATTAAGCAAGGTGCGACAGAGTGTATTTGCCCACAATGCAAGGATAAGCTTTCAATATTAGATACTCAAAAGCAAAGCTTCAAACAAACTGAATACT
>CAZZFJ010000067.1:0-4556 GCA_964653415.1 uncultured Erysipelothrix sp.
AACCCCCGATTTCTAATAGGGGGGTAACATTTGTCAAAATGACAACGTCCGACCCCCAACACACCAATAGTACCAAGTTTTTCAAAGATTTACTTAGTGTGTCACTTTCGCTAAAAAACTGTGTCACTCACTAGAAAGGAGTTCTACCTTATGAATGGATAAACTAAGCCCACTCAATCTCAAGAAATTCCGAAAACAAACAGGCATGACGCAGAAACAATTTGCGGAGTCTGTTGGGATTTCAACTCGTACCTACCGCAGCTATGAAGATGGTTCACGAGGTTTAAGCCTAGAAAAATTCGGTCAGTTCAAAGCGGAGCTTGGCTTTCATCAAGAGAATGCCGATGACCTGATTGATGTTCATATCGACTACCTCCGCATGACCTTCATGTCTATCCGTGACCTATCTCACTTCTGTCAGAACTATCTTCACTGCTCCTTCACAGAGTTCAAAGAATTTGAAACCAGACTTCTGAATTACACAAGGCTCTGGAAGCGAGGCAACATCTGGTTATTTGATTTTTTTGACAAAATCGAAACAGGAAATTACCAAGTGACCTTGCAACTCTCTGGTCAAGGTTGCCGTGAAATGGAACTGATTCTGGAAAGTGTTGACATGAGCTGGCAAGAATTTCTTCAAGCTCTGCTCTTTGACCTAACTGATAGTCGGGTAACTAGGTTAGACATTGCCATGGATGAACGCTATCTCGGTCACGAAAAAGAAGATGAGCAATTTCTCCTCTCTGACATGATTGCGAAAGTCTATAAGGACGAGGTTAGCTTTAAGAACATCAGAACGTGGAATCACATTGGCGGTGGCAACCTCAGAAGCATGGATGAGGTAGAAGGCAGCCAAGGTATCTCCCTTTATTTTGGAAGTCGCCAAAGTAATCTCTACTTCAACTTTTATGAAAAGCGGTATGAACTCGCCAAAAGTGAACAAATCTCCGTGGAAGAATCCCTGGAGATTTTTGGTATCTGGAACCGTTATGAATTGCGCTTCGCTCAGGAAAAAGCCCAACTTGCCATTGAAGAATATATTAGCGGTGTTGACCTGGCAGAAATCGCCCGTGGCATCATCAATCATGAAATGCAGGTTTACGATGGCACCAATAAATTTGGTGCTTTTGTTCCTGACCAGAAATGGCAGCGGATGTTTGGTGGTACAGAGCCCTTGAAACTCAGGATGAAACCTGAACCATACTCTATCGACAGAACAATCAAATGGCTCATGTACCAAGTCGCTAACTCGCTCAAACTGGTAGAGGAAGCTGACAAAATCATGGAGACTGACTTTATCAAGATGATTCAGGAAAACGGTGAAATTACTGATAGAGCTGAAAGCATTCTTCAAGATTTGCAAGCATCCTATAATCTAAAGAAAAAGGAGGAAAATCATGGAATACAAAGTTGAACTTTCTAGCATCGACAATTTCAAGGCTTGGTCAGGTGCTAGAGAAACCCTAGACACCGTCCGTGAACGTGGCGGGATTGACCAACTCACTAGCCTCTGTGAAGATGTCTTCTCAGGAAGTACACCAACAGAGGGACAAATCAATGATTGGCTATGGTTTGATGATGACTATATTTATCAAGCTCTCGGCTATCATGACCTAATCGAAGAATGATAAGGAGGTATCTCTGAGTCATGCTTGTCAAAAAAATCTACGAAGGCATCACCTGCTTTCCTGATATTAATGAGTTCTGGAATCTCTATATCGTACTCATGAAGGAAAAAGACTTCTTCTTTGATGCCTTTGCTCGTGAGACCGTTGACCTCGACTCTCCCGCTAAATACCAACACGCTTACTTTACCACTGATGGTCAAGTCCTAGACTTTAACCGAAACATGGACACCAAACTGGTCACTCTCTTTCGACAAGTCATCTTAGACCAACAAGAACAATTCATGGAGGAAATAATCATGGCAAAACAATCACTCATTGAAAAGAAAATCAAAGCTGCTTCCCTTGAACTAGGCGAACTCATGAAAGCCCATAAAGACAAGGAAGCCTGGACAAAAGCTGGTGAACTGAATCACCTGCTTAAAAATGAAGAAGCCGAAAAGCTACCTGCTGACCTTCTCGAAAAAATCCGCCTGGAACTCCGTGGCTACTACTACGTCAACGGAGAAATCAATAAACTCCACAAACAGCTCTATGCCAAAGGCAATAAATTGATTGAACTGGCTAGCGCCTGATAAGGAGGGATTATGAACAAACTAAAAACACTCATCCAACAAGTCACTCATTACTTGTCTCGTTTCAAGAAACAAGATAAGAAGCGTGGCTCACCAAAACTCATCAAGACAACACGGAAAAACGTGAATATCCTAGTCCTTACTGGATTAGGATGTTTAGTTTTTATCGGAGCCACTGGTTCCCTGCGTGCCATCACACTATCAAGTAAAGTCACCTCACTTGAAAAGGAGGTCAAAAAAGCTCAATCGTCCCAAGTGGTGACTACATCAACTGACACCGACTACCGCTTGACCTATTACCTCAACGACTTTGTCGCTGCCTACTTCTCTTTCTCTGATAAAGCCGAAGAACAAGAAGCGCAAATCGAAAAGCTCAATAGCTTCTATGACGTTGAACCTGAGATTAAGTCACAGGGTCAAAAGCGAACACCGATGTCTTTGGTCTCAGCTAGGTTATTATTGCTGACGGATAATACCGCCACTTATCAAGTGACCTACAAACAAAAAGTCGGTGATAGGGAGGAAGAAATTACCACAGGGTTTAATATCCCCTACGCTTCTAAAAATAGCTCCTACTACGTTTCTGGACTTCCCTGGTATTCTAGCCTCAGTGACAGCCAAGCCAAAGGCTTTGACAAGGAATCAGCGCTTAATCTAACAGCTTCTGACAATCTCCCTGACAAGACACACAAGAAAGTCAAAAAGTTCCTCAATGTCTTCTTTACCAACTACACCACAGACCAAGACAACCTGGATTTGGTTGGTAAAGATTTAGCTGTCCTTGAAAACACAACTTTCAAGTCACTTGATTATGTCTACCTGGTAGAAGATGGTGATGCCATTACCGCCTACGTTCAAGTCACCTTTGAAGTTACCGCTAACACTCGTTCAGAGAATTTCACTCTGACCCTTACACCTAAAGGGAATTCCTACTACGTCACTAAGGTAGCTCATACCATTCCAAAAGATTATGCAAAACATGAAGGAGAATAACATCTATGAACACAAGCTCACTACAACAATTCCTCCAAGGTGATGGTGCTTGGATTATCACTGCTGTGGCAATCCTGCTAGCCATCAAGGCTTGGAAAAATAGCTCCTGGCTCCAACTTTTTTCCGTTATCGGATTTTGGGGGATTATCGTGTCCATGACCAAAGGACAACAGATTCTCTCTGTCATTGGTTGGTTCCTACGCCTCATCGGTATTGAAACGGGGCTCTGATATGAACAATGAGAAAGAACCACTCTATGACTACGCTAGGGGGCTAAATGCTCCTTACTGGATTCAAGAAATCAAGACACAAAAAGGGGCACGTATCTGGTACTTCGCAACACCGATGCAGCTGTCCTTTTTTGTTGTTTTCATTCTCGTCTTTGTCATCATGCTTCTGGGACTTTCTTTCATCCTTGTCCCACTAGCCAAAATCACCCACTCTATCTCCATGTTGCTCTATGCTTACGTTCCTTACAAACTCGCTAAATTCTACACAGAGTATGAACCACACGGTAAGAAAATGCACATCTTTCTGGCTGATTACTTCCGTTACCTCTATGAATTCCGCTGGAACAAGAAAGCCATCTATCATGATGAGCGGGTGGAACCTTATGACGATGAAGACATTGTCTTTGAACAGACACACCTTTAGAAAGGAGGCACTATGGCACTAAAACTACAATACCCTATTAAAGCCACACACGAAAACTTAGCTTTTCGCAAAGACAAGCAAGTCATGGCTTACTACCGTATTCCTAATACGCCTATCACCATTACTGATAATGAGAAAAAAGGAAAGCACAAAATCACAGTCAGCCAAATGCTCAAAAAGTTGGCTAAAAACCAGTACTTTGACATTTCTCTCATTCCCAAGGATTACCTCCTAGAAGAAAAGATGCGTGACTTTATGGATGCTCTCTCACCAAACAATCAAGCACTCGGTAAAGACCTGCTACTCTACACTGTGGATAAGCTGACAGATGAAATGGAAATCCCTTATCAGTTTGACTGGCTAGTCGGTGTCCGATTGAGAAAACACGATAAGGGAGCTAGTCTTGCTGACCTCGCCTATGAACGACTCTCTGAGATTTCAGAGACCCTGGCTAACGGGCTAGGCTTTGAACTGGAAGAAGAAAAGCCCTGGTTTGAAGACTATCTCGCTGATGAACAAGTCATCTACCAAGTGCTTTCAACCCTTCGTTGCCGCCGTCTCACAGATGATGAACTCTTCTACTACCAACGGATGCAATACCTCCGCTACATTCCCCACCTCAAGAAAGAAGTCATTGCTAACCGTTTCCTTTTCAATGTCACAGACACCCTGATTAAAAGCATGAACGGAGGCTTTCTCAAACTCGAAA
>CAZZFJ010000068.1:0-4324 GCA_964653415.1 uncultured Erysipelothrix sp.
TAAGAATCCTTTTGGAAATGATTTTTTCATAATTTTCTCCTTTTTGATTAAAAAGCAATAGGCTATCACCTATTGCTTAGATATTACATCTCTAATTCTTGTTGTTTATTAGCAGCAAGAACAAAGGGTGTATAAATAAATACTGATGCTGCAATTGCAACTGCTTGGGTAATTACTGTACCAATGTGGCCACCTGATGCTAAGAAAGCAGAAAGTAGGGGTGGAGTTGTCCAGGGAATAGCGTAAGCTAGAGGAATTGCAATTCCAATTTTAGTGGCGAAGTATCCAATGGTTGCACTCACTGCTGGGGATAGAATGAATGGAATCATAAATAGTGGGTTCAACACAATAGGTAAACCAAAGGTGACAGTTTCGTTAATATTGAAGACACCTGGTACAATTGATAACTTCGCAATCGCCTTATAGTCGGCTCGTTTTGAGAAGAGTAGAATCGATATTAAGAGTCCTCCCGTAAGTCCAGCACCGGTTGTAATTGTAAATACTGATACAAAGGAACTGTTTAAGATATTAGGAGCGGCTTGATTTAAAAGCACTGCGTCTGTATTTTGTGTAAGTGCTAGAAGCATGGATGCTGAGTAAACAGGACCCAATACTTGAGTTCCATGGATTCCAAATGTCCATAAGATAGCAGTCATAGCAAACATAACTAAGTAGCCTGGAAGACCTGTCAAGATTCCTTGAAGTGGAGTTTGAATGAATTTAGTAATTGCTTCGTGAATTGAGAATCCAACAATTGAGTGAAATGCAAACCCAATAGCGGCCATGATTGTAATGGTTACAATTCCTGGTATCAAAACATTAAAGGATTTAGCGATATTTGAAGGTACAGAATCTGGAAGGTTAATTCCAAGTTTTCCGCTATTTGAAATCTTTGAATATATTTCTATGGATGTTATGGTCGAGAACATCGCTAAGAATAATCCACCTGATCCGGTAAAGGTTGAGCTAATGACGTTTGCTACAGAGATGATTTCTCCTGCTTCTGTTTTAACATTTACGGATGTTGTTATTAGTGTAACAAAACTTGCTAGCGCAATAACTGGAACTCCGATTTCATCACGTCCATTAAGACGTCCCAGTTCCATAGCGATTAAAACAATGATTCCAAGGGTTAGAATATTCATTGTTGCATAGTTTGCTGCACTAAACATAGGGGTTAGAGTTTCTAACCAAGCCATTCCAGGTATTTTCGCAACACTTAAACCCGTTGTCGTTGTTGATAATACAACACTTAGAATAAGTGTAAAGAAAGCACCACCGATTACTAGGGGAAGTAATGCGGTAAAACCGTTTTTAACGGCTGTCATATACTTGTTCGCTTGCAATTTAGACGCTAAATTGAGCAGAACGTTCATCATTTTGTTGTTCTCCATTTGAAGACCTCCTGTAAGTGTTTTCATAACACAAACAATTAATCGATAGCGCAAGCACTTTCATGCTTATGGAAATTATTGCCATGATTTATATTTCTATTGAATTAAAATTGTGAAATTTTTTGCCACAATGTATAATTAGGCTAGACAACTAAGAAAATAGGAGGACTCCATATGATTTATGAGAAACTAATGGATCAAGAAGATTTCAATGAATCCGAGAAAACACTCGCACGGTATATCGTTAATAATGTCAGAGAAGTTATCTTTCAATCCATTGATACCATTGCTGAGAAAAGTTATTCTTCACCCTCATCAATTGTACGTTTCAGTAAGAAGTTAGGCTGTAGTGGCTTTACAGATTTAAAAATTAACTTAGCCGCAGAATTACATCAGTTCTCAAAAATTGATGAACGAATTGAAGTGGATATGCCTATTCTTCCCAATTCTAATACTGAGAGTATCTTAAAATCTTTCTATAACTTATCCACACAATCCTTGGATACTGCCTTTCAAACTTTAGATCGAAATGCCGTTAAAAAGGCCGCAAAGTTATTAAATGAAGCAGATGCAGTCACCATTCTTGGAAATGGTCCCTCTCACCTAGTAGCTTTAAGTTTACATTACAACTTAAAACGCTTAGGACTCAACAGCCAATGTGATACAACAATTGGCTTTCAAGGATACAACCCAAGACCTAAGGTCAGAAAAGAAGTCTCTGTCGTAATTTCTAGTTTTGCTGGTGGTGAAGTGGTAAGACAGTGGATAAACAATCTAAAAAATCTGAACCATACGATTATTTTAGTCACAACTAATCCTAAATCCCCTTTCTGTGGTTATGTAGATGTGGTATTAAGCGTAGACCTTAGCGAGAACTATGTTTGGAAAGTTGGTGCTTTTGCATCTAAAACTATCATGAATTATATTGTTGATGTTATGTATGCTGAACTTTTCAATATCAATTACCTCGAGAACATTAAAGCGCTCTATGACGCTACTCATAGATTGGGTTATGATGATAACGTTGATTTTGACTTTATCAAAAAAATTCTAAAACATAACAAGTAATAAAAAAAGATGGATTCATTTCCATCTTTTTAAATAATGCTAAACTCACGCCACTTATTACTTTTAAATCGAAATACAAATGCAACAGAGCGTGCAATCCAGTCCGCAATCATCGCAAAGTATACCCCAATAACCCCCATGTTGAAGTAGATACCCAGTATATAGGCGGTGCCTAATCTAAAAATAAACATCGACCCAATCCCTACAAACATCGTAAATTTTACATCACCAGTCGCACGAATCGCATTGGCTAAGTTAAAGGCTGTTGGGTGAAAGACCATCGTAAACAAATTATGAATGACGATGAGTGTGAATGTTAGTTTATAAGTTTCATTTGAAAGAGTATAAAAGTTTAGAATTAAGGGTAACAGCACTATGACAGAAATCGATAAAACAGAAGTACCAATCCAAGATGCTTTCATTAGTTTCTTCACATACATACTTGCCTGCTCAAATTCTTTCGCGCCAACACTTTGACCGACAACTGTAACCATAGCTAAGTTGATGGATTGTGCGAAAATAATTGCTAGCATATTGATACTGTTCGCAACCCCATTAGCGGCAATTTGTGTTGTCCCAAATAAGGCAACAATACTTGTCACTAATATTTTACCTAAAGTAAAAAGACTGTTCTCAATTCCATTTGGAATCGCAATGTTGAGAACTTTTTTTATCATCTGAGGCTTATATGAAAAGATATTTGCCCAATGAACACGCACCAAGTTCTCTTCAAAGAATGCTAATTTCATAATGATAATAGATGCTACAATACGAGATACTAAGGTTGGTATCGCAACCCCCATGACTCCTGCCTTAAACACAAAAACTCCAATCAAATTACCCACAAAGTTAATAATGTTCATGATGATTGAGACATACATGGTTGTTTTTGTTCGATTCATGGATCTAAAAATCGCTGCATTGGAGTTGTAAACCCCTAAAAAAGGAAAAGACAATGCTGAAATAATAAAGTACGTTTTAGCTGCTTTCATAACATTATCTTCTACAGATCCAAAGAAAAGACTTAAGATTTGAGTATGAAATACAAGACTCAGAATCATTATAATGACAGAAATTAGAAAGGACACCATAATGAGCTGCCCTGATACATCACTAGCTGTATCCCTT
Organism: uncultured Erysipelothrix sp.; assembly: GCA_964653415.1. Lineage (GTDB taxonomy): Bacteria > Bacillota_I > Bacilli_A > Erysipelotrichales > Erysipelotrichaceae > Erysipelothrix. The sequence continues at coordinate 3,591 of CAZZFJ010000068.1, forward strand.
TTATTATCTCCAAGATACTGTGAAACTACTACCGCACCCCCTGTAGCCAATGCTGCTAGGACAACAATGATCAGCTGGTTTACCATATCAGATAGGGCAACACCTGAAATCGCTGCCTCTCCGACTTGAGAGACCATAATTACATCCAACATTCCCACAAGCATCACCAAAGTCTGTTCAATGACAAGTGGGAAAATCAGTCTTTTTAAGTCTTTATTTGTAAACATGTCTTTCTCCTTCTTTTGCAAAATCAAAGTGGGATATACATCCCACTGAATTAAATATATAAACTACCTATTAAATATAGAACAGTTTAGTCTAAAGCTCAACACATCCGCGCTATCCTGGTAAAAACTTTCATTAAATTACGCTTTACATTAACTTAGAGAAATCATGTTCGACAATTTCTACCAAAGTAAATTGTCCATCTTCATATTCATATTTAAAGATTGAGCAATTTTGGATTCTAGCTTCACGATTCACTTTATTATATTGTTCCCAAATACGATAGAAAGAAGCAATCGCTGCTCCATGAATCACTACTAGAATATCATCACCCTGTGCATCCTTTGCAATCTCCATAATCGCATTTCCAATACGATTTCTAAAGTTAACTTCACTTTCACCCCCAAATTGAACAAAAAAGTCTCCATAGGGTAAAGGTGGATTAAGATGTTCTCCTTCACCCTCAAGTCTTCCAAAATTCCATTCTTTTAAGTCTTTACGTGCAGTAA
>CAZZFJ010000069.1:0-4088 GCA_964653415.1 uncultured Erysipelothrix sp.
GCGCGCTTGCATGGGGTGCAAGAGGTCGCAGGTTCGAATCCTGTTACTCCGACCATTTTGAAATGAACACACTGAGTATTTCAGTGTTTTTTTATGTTTTGCACTCTAAGTGTAGATTTGAAACTTCTTTGATATAATTTATACAGAAGGAAGTGTGGCATGATGAAAATTCAAGATCGAGTCAATCAAAACAATCTAGAAGAGATTTATTTAGGTGGTGGATGTTTTTGGGGCACAGAAGCCTTTATGAAACGTTTAAATGGTGTTGTTTATACATCAGTGGGTTATGCAAATGGTCATATTGAAAACCCAAGCTATGAAATGGTCTGTACCTCACAAACAGGACATGTTGAAGCTGTATATGTTGCATTTAATCCCCATGTTATTAGCTTACCCTTTATTTTAGAAGCATACTTCAAAACAATCAATCCAACTCTTTTAAACCAACAAGGCAATGATATCGGAACCCAATATCGAACGGGTATATATTATGTTAATGATGCTCAGGTTCCAGTCATTCAAAAGGCTTTGGAAACACTTCAAAAATCTTATGAAAAGAAAATTGTTGTAGAATTAGAGCCAATTGAATCCTATTATTTAGCTGAAGATTATCATCAAGACTACTTAGCGAAAAACCCACACGGTTACTGCCATATTCCCCAAAAACTGATGGATTATGCAGAGCATTACACGATGTATCCTAAGAAGAGTCGCGATGATTTGAAACTCGTATTAGATCCATTAGCGTTTGAAGTGACACAAAAAAATGCAACGGAACGACCCTTCTCTTCAATTTACGATGCACAGTTTGATAAAGGAATTTATGTTGATATTACAACAGGAGAACCCTTGTTTTCCTCATTAGATAAGTATGATGCAGGTTGTGGATGGCCTTCATTTACTAAACCCATAGCAGCACCTCTTCTCAAAATGCATGATGATCATAGTTATGGTATGCATCGTGTTGAAGTGAGAAGTCATGTGGGTGATGCGCATTTAGGTCACGTCTTCACGGATGGTCCAAAAGACGCGGGGGGGCTTCGTTATTGTATTAATGGTGCAGCCTTAGAATTTGTTCCATATGAACAAATGGATGAAAAGGGCTATAGCTATTTGAAAGATATATTTGATTAGATGAGGGTAACTCCTCATCTTTTTTATGTTAAAATGATACCGTAGGAGGGTCATTCATGAGTAAAATAACACAGTGGTTTGTATCACATCCCACTTTAGGACAATATCTTATTAAATCATTATACATAATCGTATTAGTGGGAGCGGTACTTTTCGCAAGACGATTTATTACAAGAATCTTATCTACAGAAGGAAAAGATCCTAAAAGACAAACAGTCTATCCAATTTTTAGAGAAGTGTTATCCTTTGTCATATACTTTTTAGCATTTGCGGTATTCTTAGAAATTATTGGCATTGCTTCAACCCCAATTTGGACCATGGTTTCTGCATTATCTGTTGCGATTGGTTTTGGGGCTCAACAAGTCATGAAAGACTTTTTTAGTGGTTTTCTTTTGTTGCTGGAAGATCAATATAAAAAGGGAGACTTAGTTCAAATTAATGGCTACATGGGAACTGTTCAAGCGGTAAGTTTGCGTACAACAGAAATAAGAGATGGTGTTGATGGTTCAGTTCATATTATCTCAAATGGTGAGATACGTACGGTAAGCAATCTTTCCAAAGAGTTCATGCAAGCAGTGATTGATATTCCACTACCTTATGATCAGGATATAGATTATATCTTATCCCTTTTAAATAGACTTGCGAAAGCCTTCCCTAAACATGCATCAGTTTTAAGCCCAATTGAAGTTTTAGGGGTACGAAATTTTGATGATTATAGCGTGAGTGTTCGCATCACCACGAAAACTAAAACAGGAGATAATTGGCTTGTAGAAAGAGAATTGAGACGCTATTTTAAAGAAGGTCTGAAAAAAGAAGGAATTGAGTTATCCAATCGCTTAACAAAACTCCCAGGTAAGACTGTATGATCTGGATTATTTCACTCCTTGGATTTTTGTTGATGGGTCTTGATAAGCAGTTTGCGAAAAAACGTTTGTCTCGCATTCCAGAAGCAACTTTTGTGTTTATTTCTCTTATAGGTGGTTTTGTAGGAATTTATGTAGGGGCGCATGTTTTTTCACATAAGACACAAAAGAAGTCTTTTCAGATTAAGAATGGGCTTGCCTTTATTCTTTTTTTAGTGATACTGTATCTATATAGAGGTAAATTATGAACATTAATGAAATGATTGAAAAATATAAAAAAGGGGGTCAGCGTGTTAACTATGATCACATTCTAAAAGAAGTGGTAAAGACATGGGAACATGCTCCGAAAGTGCTGATGCATTCTTGTTGTGCCCCATGTAGTACCGTGATGCTACAAGAGTTAACTCAAGTTGCAGATGTGACGGTTTACTTTTCAAATTCCAATATTTACCCAAGAAGTGAGTATGAGCGTCGAGCTCTGGTTCAAAAGAAGTTTATTGAGGATTTTAATAAGGAATATAATATGAGTGTGGGATTTATTGAAGCCCCTTATCAACCCAATAAGTTTGTAGAAATGGTTTATGAAGGAAAGCTAGAAAATGAGCCTGAAGGTGGAAAGCGTTGCACAGCTTGCTTTGATATGCGTCTTGACAGTGTCGCTCAAAAGGCACAGGAATTGGGCTTTGATTACTTTGGAAGTGCTTTAACTTTATCTCCACACAAAAACAGTCAAGTGGTCAATGCAGTAGGTTTTGAAGTTCAAAAGCTGTATACAACACAATATCTTCCTTCTGATTTTAAAAAGAATAATGGATATAAAAAATCCATTGAGATGTGTAACAAGTATGATATCTATCGTCAGTGTTACTGTGGTTGTATTTTTGCGGCTAAGGATCAAAAAGTAGATTTGAAAAAGGTCAATCAAGAAGCGAAAGCCTATCTTGAAGCACAAAAGGAGCAGTAGTGCTCTTTTTGTTTGAAGCAATAATTACGATTTTCTACCCCAAAGTGGTAAAATTAAAGTAGGAAGGAGGCATATACAATGATAGAAAGAATCCAATTGGTGGTGAACAATCATCAAATGTCCTGTCATCATGTGGACAAGTATTTTTATGTGTTGCGTGGGTTTAAAGATTTTATTGATGATATTGATTTCCCAGTAGCACATGATTCCAAGGATTTAAATAAACTTAAGAATCGGTACATCCTTGAAGAAGAACTCAAGGACTTTGATATGTCTCGATTTGATGGGTTTAAAATTGTAGAAGTTATCTTTAATTTCTTTGATAATAATAAGGTTTATAAAGATCATAAATTTGTAGAATTAAAGCCTTTAGACTTAGAAACGAAAAGACCCATTCATATTTTCAATCAGATTGATCAATTGACAGATGTCAGTCATGAAGTGATGGATAATGAAACACGTCTACAGTTCGCAAAGGATACACTTAAAAAAGAATCCAAGCACACATCCTAACGATGTCACATGGACATAAAGAAATGGGTAAACCTCAGGGTCTACCCATTTTTAATGTCTTTATATCCTTTATCGACTTAGACTTCTTTTGTCCAAAAAGTACTAAAAATGGGTTATAATATTTCTAAGAGAGGTTGGCGTATGAAGCAATTTATTCCAGGGCTAAGAATCATTAAGACATTTATTGCAGTGTTTTTATGCTTTGCATTTTTTCATATGTTTGATTACTACCGGCCCGTTCATGCCTTGATTGCTTGTGTTTTAATGATGAAAGAAACCAGCGAAGAAACTAAGATTATCGGTGTACAACGCGTAAAGGGAACCTTATTGGGAGGGGTATTATCATATCTCACACTGCTTCTTCTTGCGAAACTAAAGCTGCCTGCAGAATCACTATACTCAGCTTTAATTATAAGCTTTACAGTCATGCTATCTTTTACTATTTGTAAAGGATTCAAGACGGAACCCTATGTAGCGACCATGTCAGGAGTCGTTCTCTTAATAACACTTGTCAATCATGCTGAAAGTATCCAAAATATCTTTTCCTATGTAGGCATACGAATCCTTGAAACACTCATTGGAATCACTATTGCTTTTGTTGTGAATCGTTATTT
>CAZZFJ010000070.1:0-3895 GCA_964653415.1 uncultured Erysipelothrix sp.
ACACTGTCATCTAAGAAAATGCCTTTGCTTTCGAAGTCGGCTAGTTGTATTAACAGTAAGCGTCAAATAATCACCGCCTATTACTTGTCATATTAGAGTGATAAACTTTTCTTGAGGTGATTTTATGACGCTTACTATAAAACAGCTGTCACTGATTCTAAAAGATTAATTAGAATAGACACTGAGGCTTTTTGGATTATGAACAGGGTATTTACAGAAGGCGTCTTGAAAGGGCAAAGTCCTTATCACATAAAAAAATCGAATCCTGAACTAATCCCTTATTCTCTTTCACATTTATATTGGTTAAATAGCCACGGTAAGCTCGCAACAAAAAACATTGACTTCGCTAGAATGGTCCGTCGTAAAGTGTCTAAAACAGCTTCTAGAGGCAAAGGATCAACGATTAAGAAAGAGTATAGACAAACTAGAACTTATCTTCACTACTTAGAATATGTAAAGACTAATAGCGATCTAAGAACAGTCCAAATGGATACCGTGATTGGAGAGCGAACAAAAGGCAAAGTTCTTTTAACACTCTTTTTTGTCCAGGCACAGTTTTTATTAATTTATATAATGCCTGACAAAACAGCTAAATCGACAGTAACTATCTTTGATGAATTATAAGTATTACTTGGAGCAGATTTGTTTAGTGAAATTTTCCAATGTTTTCTCACAGACAATGGAGCTGAATTTTCAGATGTCTTAGGAATTGAACATTCAAAAATCACTGGATAAAAACGCACCAATTTATTCTTTTGCGATCCAAGCAATTCAAATCAAAAATCCCAAATAGAAAAGTCACATCATTTTATTATAGAAATACTTCCTAAGAGTAAAAACTTTGATTATCTAACACAAGAGACAGTTCAAATTATGACTAACAATATCAATAGTATTAAAAGAAAGTCCTTAAATGGAAAAACTCCATTTGAAATGATGGAGTTTCTCTATACCGAAGATTTAATTACTAATTTAGGACTCGCACCAGTCCCAGATAACGACGTTACTCTTAAACCTAGAATAGTTAAATAGTAACGACTTAAATCAAGTGAACCATACCTTCCAAAAAGTGAACTTACAAAAGAACTTTTCGTTTTTTGGCCTTTTTAGTTCGCCTTGAATTATTTAACACCTTCATTATACGATAAAAAAACTAAAAGTTATACAGTACAGATCACAAAATAGGCCAATCTTAACCTAATTACTTTTAGTTTTTATTTTATTCGAAACTTAGTGAACCTTAGTTAATAATTAACCAAGAATATCATTCGTAAATAGAATAGTTAAGTGTCGCAATTAGTAATATGATACTTAATTGTCCTTTTTTATTATAATATCATGTTTATTGACTGATAATTGAATATTCTTCGAGGATAATCATTTATCCATGTTTCGACTTCTTTGATTTTCTCAATTGTTATACCCGTAAAGTCTGTTCCCTTTTCAAACCATCGCCTTATTAATCGGTTGTTGACCTCATTGGAACCACGTTCCCATGAACAATAAGGATTAGCGTAATAGATATCGAACCTTATTTCTTTTCTTAAACATGATTTTTGCATCCCTCTGTAATCTAAGAATTCTGAACCGTTGTCAAAGGTTATCGTTTTGAATGCTCCTTTGAATTCTTTGCCGTACCGTCTTTCAACTCTGTTTAATGCTCTAATTACTTCTTGTGGTGTTTTTCTCTTTAACTTTTCAATAATGATCTGTCTTGACTTTCTTTCCGTGAGAGTTAATGGGACTGCATTTTACCTTCACGTTTGCCGACAACGCAATCACCTTCCCAATGACCATATATCAAGCGTTCATCAGCTTCTTCTGGTCTGTTTATGATGTTTAACTCTTTTGGTGCCTTTTTGTCAAAAGCCTTCTTACGTGGCTTCTTAGGCGATTTTTTATTATAAATGCTATGACCTTGATCAACTTCTAGAAAGATTCCACTCTTAATATAATTTCTTATTGTTCTGGCGCATATGGAAACTTTGAAAGCTAGACCATAGTTGCTTATATTAGCTATAGTCGCTTCCGGTGACATTCTTTCCTTTAATATTGAATGTTCAATATAATTGGCTAACTCATGATCATTCCCTAACTTAATCTCTGGTCCTTTATTGGAAAGATTATTTTCATACTTATTGTGCGCCACATCAGCGCTATATAGTTCTACATCTTGCGACATGGCATTGATTGCGAGATACAAACCACGTTTTAATTCTCTTTGAATAGTGCGTACAGTCTTATTTAATCTTTGAGCTATATCTTTGTTAGATATATTGTCTCTATTAACCCATCTCTCAATTTGTAGACGCTCTTCATAAGTCAAGTGTTTATATCTCTGTTTTCTGTTATAATTTAGTTGACACATAGTAAATACCCCCAATATTTTTTCGCAACTATATTGTATCAGTATTACTATGTGTTTTTATAATATTCTCTGCGACACTTAACTATTCCATTTACATTTACACGATCGATTCTAATACATTTATGTATATTTATAGAATTTATAGTATAATAGATTTAAAGTAGGTGTAGTGATGTGGCAGTAAAACTTAAAGATATTGCAGAAAAAGCAGATGTTTCAATTGCAACAGTTTCCAAAATCATTAATAATAAAAGTAGTGATATTGGAGAAAAAACAATTAAACGTGTGCAAAAAATAGTTGAACAAGAAGGTTATGTGCCCAATGCTATCGCTAGGGCAATGAAGACAAATCGCCTGCACATAATTGGTTTATTAATACCTGATATTAGAAACCCTTTTTTTACTGAAATAGCAAGAGGGGCAGAGGACATAGCTTATGAGCTTGGATATTCTTTGTTTTTATGTAATACTGACGATGAATTAGAAAAAGAAACCGCGTATATTCATAGTCTCCAACAACTAAGAATTGACGGTATTATTATTGCAGGCTCTTTGCAAAGAGATCCAGACACAGAAATATCTTTAGCGCTTGAGGTACCCTTAATTGCAATAGACCGAGAAATATATTATAAAAATATATCTTGCTTTATAACTACAAACAACTATGAAAGTTCTAAGCTAATGGCAATTAAATTATATGAAAAGGGGTATAGATCCTTTTTTTATTTAGGAGGTGCAGTTTCAAGTTCAGTTTCTAAAGAGCGATACGATGGAACTGTTGATGGGTTAAAAGAAAAAGAAAATATAAGGTTTGAATCATATTTTGTAAGATTTTTAATTGAGGATGGGTATGAAGCGGTTAATATACATCCAAATATTGATGAGTTTGATGTCATCATTTGTGGAAATGACTTAATCGCAATTGGAGCCTTAAATGCCTTAAAAGACAAAGGGATTATGGTGCCACAAGAAATAAGTGTTGTGGGTTTTGATGATATACATTTGGCCAATGATTTTATACCGAGATTAACTACAATCAGACAACCAGCTTATCAAATGGGGAGCGATGCAATTATCTTAATTGATAAAATTATGAAAGGTGAAAAGCCACAGGGGACACGCATGTTAAAACAGAGTTTAATATTTAGAGACACAACTAAAATATAAGCTTACCACTATTATAATAGTATGGAATAAAGGCATACAAGACTATGACTTACCCTGGTAATAAAAACCAGTTTTCTACCCGAATAATCTAGTTGTTAAAACGAATTAAAAATAACAATTGTTTTTAAGGTTGTGTTAAATTAGTACGGGCTCCTATAATAAAGTTAAGAGTAATGTTAACTTTATTAAGAAATCAATACATATTTTATATAAAGGGGCTGTAACGAATAGTTATAGCACCAAAACATAAAAGACGCTGAGCCTATATTAGGAACTGCGTCTTTTTGAGTGTGCCGGGCATGGTGCATATCTTGGTAGTGAAAGTCTACCGTGGGGGCGTTCTCACTAACCGCCAACCAC
>CAZZFJ010000071.1:0-3798 GCA_964653415.1 uncultured Erysipelothrix sp.
CGGGATAATTAATATTAATTGATAGATCTCAGAAAAGATAAAGTAGAAGTCCATTATGACAAGATACTCAGGTAGAACATTCACTGAAGAATTAAAAATAAAGCTTGTCAATTTTTAAATTAAATATTGAAAAGGAGTCAGCCTAGTATGTTTACTAAGTTGACTCCATTGCCCACTGTTAAGTGGGGTTATGTATAAATGGTGCCCGATAGTTATCTTGAACGAAAATAACTACCCTGTGTATCTTTACATATATTATATCAAAACATTACTCCATAGTAAAGTCTTTTTCAACTATATTTATATTGTAACATTTTTATCTTTAAAAGAAAGCTACGCTTTTGACTTCTTTTCTTTCCATGTCAATTTCTACATATTTAATAAGATGTTTAGATGCTATAACTTTTTCTTCCCTTGATAGATCGTCCCATTTTATAACTTCTGACTTTATTTGTTCGATGTCTTTCAAGGTGACTTTTCTTTTCTTTGATATTTCTGTTAATGCTGATATATTATATGCTTCACTTATAGCACCACTTATATACAGCTCTTCAAGAAGCTGCGCACTTTGTTCTATTTTTTTGTGACTTGACATTTTTCTACCTATTCTGCTATTTATTAAAGATATATAAAATGCATCAATTATTGGCGCGACTTGTTCATCAACAATTGTTTCGCTGATACGTGCGTTTGTAATCGGATCCACGTAGTAATAATATACTTTATTCGGAGCTATACTACTGTCTAGCACAAGATTTTGATTATTCATTACATTAAAACACTTTCTTCCATAAATGTATTCCAGTGATCTAAAATTATTTTTTGAATCTAATAAAAGTTGCACTTGATCAAAAAGTGCTTTTGTAATTATTGCAGGAGAGTGATTTTCAAGCTTCATTCTCTTATTAACAAATGTTCCTGTATAGATCTCATTTCCTAAAATAGACCTGACTCTTGTGTGATTCCATATTCCACGTTCGTCTCCGTATGCATCAGCAAAGAGGTGAACTAGCTGACCTATACTTTTTCCTTCATAGTAATATAGTTCAAATAACCTCTTGACATGTGCTGCCTCTTGTTCGTCGATTGCTAACTTTTTATTATCCATCTTATAACCATAAGGTGGCCTCCCCTTTACATATATTCCTTCCAACGCAGCTTGATCAACTCCTCTTATTGTTCTTTCAGATATGGTTTCCCTTTCCCATTGCGAAATTAATACAATCATACTGACAAAGAATCTACCAGCTGCCGACTCGGTATCTATTTTTTCTTTTAGACTATATAGTTTGACATCACATTCTTCAAAGAATTCAAACAAAAACATTAAATCTTTTATACTCCGAGTTAATCGATCTAAATTTAGAATGATAACTTTTACTACGACCCCTTTCCTAATATCAGATAGTAACCTCTTTAATTCCTTCCTAACAAGAGTGTTCCGAAGTACCTTCATCAACATAGAATTGAATCTCTTCAGATAACTCTTCTTTATACAAATCGATATAATTAAGGATACTCCTTTTTTGTTCACGAAGACTATAACCATTCTCTGCTTGATCATCTGTGGAGACTCTTGTATATACAGCTATTTTGCCTTAACCATACTTATCACCTCATTCTTATATTATCCCCGTTAAACTGTATTTATCAAGTTTAGACAGGTAACCAAAGACTTTAGCATCACTCTATTTGTAAAATTAATAGATGTTCATGGGTTACTAACCAACTATTGCAAACAGAGGAGCCCCATTTTGTTTGTTTCTCTTTTGAAGAGTACCCCACTTTCCCAACTCCAATGAAACATAAAAATAAAACGACTACAAGGGCGACGCAGTCGTATATTTACCCTTGTAGTTTAGTTTTAATTTATGTTACTACACAATTGAAAGTGGGTGCTCAAGAATATAATTAGATGCTCTACTCTCGTAGGATGGAGCGAACAATCTTTCCTTTGCCTTTCCAGCATCATATAAAGTTAGAGAATCAAGGGCGACGGAGTCGTGTATTTACCCTTGATTCTTTTAAACTGTATATGATAGAACAAGATTAAAAGAGTGAGCGGTGATCTGAAGCGGTAGAGCATCCAGCGTTTTTATAAAATTAATGGATAGAGTTTTATTCTCTACCCATTAATGTATTTTTAGCAAATGATTTCAAAACGAATATTTTTAATTAATTCTTCTTGATTGATATTTTCAATCCTTTTAAATCGTTTTAAATAGAACTTGATGTCATCATCAGTAAGGGAATTAAAGTACTCACTCCCATCAACACCTACAATGATAAAAGTTCCTGCAATTATATCATTATTAATTCTCCGATTTGCTTTCAAATTGAGAAGTTTCCCCTCTTCATTAACAATGATGTTGGTAGTATCGCTAAGGTGGACTATTTCAATAAGTCCACCTACTACAGTTTGAGTTGATTTCAAACTATTTTCTATAGTTTGAATATAAGGCTCTTTATTTGGTTCAACAATAATTACTTTAATCTTTTTTTTCTTCATAAGTTTCTCCCTAACTATCCATTGGAAAATTAATTGATGTATCATGTGTAAAATCATTGGGTACGTTATCTATGGTAATAAGTCCTACTTTATCATAAGCCCAAGCACCTACCATTTCATTATCTAGCCTATAGTCACCTCCACCTCGACCATTTGAGTTTGCTAATAATAATGGTATGGGATTTACTTGCCATCCGTCACTATCAATATCACAGCAATCAATTTTACAATAAGTCTTTTTATCATAATTGACAAAAACATTTGACTTATTTAGCGAAACTAGATTAAATTGATTTAAGTTTTCAGGTCTTATTTTTATATAATTTTCATTAAAGAATTCAAACCTAGCATTATCAGCATAATCACCACCCCATATAACTTTGTGGCCGTTCCACTCATTCATGAGCAATATCATTACTTCACTTACAAAATTGTTTCCAATGTATGAGTGTTCCATAAGTTTTAACCCGTTATCATAATCGAAGCTTATTAGATACTCTTGAGTATCTATATTAATAGGTTTATAGTATTGGCCCATTATTAATCACAGTCCTCCAATTTCTTTATTAAACTTTGAATGTTTTCCCATGTAAAATTGTCTGATTCGATTCCTCTTTGAATTCTTTTTAATTCCTTAATAATTTCTTTCTTACTCATTTTCATATTCCTTTCTATGATAGGCAAGAATAATTTAATATTCTTGCCTTATGTACTTCAATTTTTTAAAGTATTGTCATCATCAAACTCTAGTGATTGAGGTAGTCCACTTTCGTAATAATGCTCGTACAATTCTACTAAGTCTTTATTAATTAGTGTCGCTTTTTTATCATTCTCAAATAAATCATAAGCCATGTCTAATGCATAATATTCTCTAGCAGTTATTTCACTAGGTTTAATTTTCAAATCAATACACATCATTGCTTTCTTAAATAGCTTTGGATTTTCTTTTTCAAAAGCAATCAAGCCACGATACATAGTATCTAAGAATACTGACTGAACACTTAAGTCGTTACTCATCATTTCAACTAATTCTTGATTTAGAATGTCACGCTAGTGTTTATCAGGAACTTCAGTATTATTAAATGTATAAGTCATTTCACTTATTTTCTTAGCCATTTTAGATAATGTTAATCTTGTAAAATCATCAAAGTATTTTTTCATTTTGACTCCTTGTCTTTTCCATTTTCTAAATTATCATTCAATCTTTTAAGTTGAGTAACAATTTCTCTCATAGATATAATTAGCGTTTCGTAAAATTCCATTTCAATACGTGTCATAATGCACTTCCT
>CAZZFJ010000072.1:0-3690 GCA_964653415.1 uncultured Erysipelothrix sp.
GGATTGAAACATTCTCTGCTTATCTACACAAACAAAAGCACCGCCAAAACGGTGCTCATGTTTAAAAAATTTTAGGACATTATCGATTTTACTTTACAGTACTTTACTTGTCACCTTTTGGACGATAGAATGAACGATTTTCAAGTGCAAATTCACGGACCGAGAAATTACCAGGTTCAGTTTCACTGAGCAACTTTTCAAACATATTCATACGTGCATCAATATTATCTAAGAAATTCAATATCTCTGCTTCAACAACCAATGGTTTAACTGGGGAACCAAACTCTAATTGACCATGATGTGACAATACTAGATGTCGTAACAACATACTTTCTTCAGTTTGTAAAAGCCCTAAGTCTTTAATAATGTCATACAAATGGGCATGCATCATGGATATATGACCTAAAAGTTTTCCTTGATTGGTATATTGGCTTAAGATGGGTTGATTGTACTCATCAATTTTTCCCATGTCATGAATTAAAACTCCAGATAATAGTAAATCCAAGTCAATTTGCGGATAAATTTCTTTCATAGCAACTGCCATTTTCGCCATACCATAGACATGCATTGCAAGTCCACCCACAAAGTCGTGGTGGTTTCGTGTTGCGGCAGGATATACATAGAAATCATCCCCATACATCTTAAAGCAAGCATCCACTATCGTAGCATAAATTGGGTTTCTAATCATGGACACGTAACCTTTAATTAATGATTTCAACTCATCTTTAGAATATTGAGCGGACACTACAAACTGTGAAACATCAAATTCTTGAGAGAAATCAATTGAGTGAACTCGTAGTTGCAAATTTTGGCGATACATTAAAACATCGCATTTTACCACTCCAATGGCCCCAGATTGAACGTTTTTCTCAGCTTCAGGATTAATATCCCACCATTTTCCTTCTATACTTCCTGTATTGTCTTGAAAAACAATAGAGAGATAGGGTGCTCCATTTTGTGTAACACCTTTGGTAAAACCACTGATTAGTAAAGGTATCTCTGCAAACACACCACTTTTCAATTCATTAATCTTCATCTTCTTTCATTTCCTCCATAATTTCCTTAACTAAGCTATAAGTATACCCTTTCGATAAGGCATTTTTTATGACTTTTTGATCTAAATCGGATTCTGAAAAGTTCTTAGAAAAACGTTCTTTCGATTGAATCATTAGTTTTTTCAAAGATTCTTTCTCATCCTCATCATTATAGCTGTCTTCAACCTGACTTATTATACTATCTAAAACTTCGAATTCAAAACCTTGTCTTACTAAATGTTCTTTCAGTTTTTGAGTTCTTTGAGCCGCAGACCCATTATGACTTCTTCTTAAAAAATTTGAAGCACGAATTACACCGCGTTCAATATAATCCTCACGGGGTTCTGCTTCTAAAACAAGATCAATCGCATCGGATTTTAAGCCTCTCTCCATTAGATCTTTTTTAATCCATTGATTCCCACGATTTTGATATCTAAAATAAGAAATTTTGTCCTGTAGATATCGCGCATCATTCACTAAGTGTCGATCACGTAGGGTTCTAAGCACAATTTCCATTTCTTCATCATAGATATTCATCTTTGTTTTGATATGTTCTTCAAGCTCATGCTCAGTATAGTCCCTTAAAGCAATACGTTTCAGTGCAATTTGCATGGCTTCATTAATTTTTTGCTTGGATTCAAAAGCAATGATATCATTTCTAGATATTTCCATTCCAATTGTCAACTCCTTATCCTCAAGAGTAATTTCATCAAATGTTAGATGTTCAAAATAGTCGTCTTGAGCAAGTGTCAAGGTCACTGAATCATCAAAACTCTCCATTGATTTTAGAATATATTTTCCAAAGTAACGGTCAATTGCCTTTTGATATACATGAACTACAGCTTTGGCAAACACTGGCAAATCATAGGAATGTAAAACCGCATCAACTTGCGAAGTGACATAGGCTTTCTTTTCATCACTCATTTCAATATACTCATTCACGCGTTTAGCAAAACCAGGAGCATCCTCAAAAATAAATCCTGTTTGATTATCAATAATAATCGCTTCCAAGGGTTTATCAAAGCGTGCAAATACAGCAATCTTACTTGCTAGTGCTTCAATATAAGTAAGGCCTTGAGTTTCAGTTAGTGAGGCACTTACAAAAGCCTGCGAAGCATGGTAGTAACTGGGAACTAAATCGGGTGTCACAGGTCCAACAAAAATAACATAATCTTCTATTCCCAGTTTTTGTGTCAGCTCTTTTAGATCCTTCAGTTGAGGACCGCCTCCAACAATCATCAATTTGACATCTTGACGTATTTTTAAAAGATCATTGAAACCTTTAATCACAAGATCAATACTTTTTTCTTGTGCGATTCTTCCAACATAACTAATCACAAAGCTATCACCCAAACTATATTTTTCCCGTATAGCTTTGATTTTCTCCTCATCACGATGTTTAAACTTTTCAAAATTTAAACCCGTAGGAATGACTGTTATTTCTTTTTGAATATCATAACGCAAGAGCATATCTTTAGTTTTTTGAGAAGGAGAAATGATAGCTTGTAAGTTTTTTGAATACATACGACTTAAAGTAGCAACCGCTTTTTTCCCTAAATTATCCAACGTTTTAATGTTTAAGAAGTTAACATAATGCGTATAATCTTCATATTGCGTATGGTAGGTCGAAACCATAGGAAGTTTTAAGTACTTCGCAACAAAACGACCAAAAATTCCGATACCAAACTCGGAGTGCGTATGAATGATATCGAGATCCATCTCTCTAATCACATTCATCGCTTGAAGATGAATGGGTGAACTCAGCTTATAACCATATAAAAACTTCAACTCAAGACCTGGCAAGTAAAGGACATTGTCTTCTAAGTATGAACGTGTTTTTATGGGGTGGGTCGTAATAACAAAAACAGTGTGTCCTTCTTTTTCAAGCCCCTCTTTAAGAGCTAAAATAGAAGTTACAACACCATTAATATCCGGAGTATATGTATCTGTAAACAATCCAACTTTCATGTGAACACCTAACTATCTAGTAAAATAACTTCTTCTTTTCCATCCACTTCTTTCAAATAAACTTTGACACTTTCAGTGAGTGATGTGGGAACATTCTTTCCAACAATATCAGCACGTATAGGAAGCTCACGATGTCCCCTATCCACAAGTACAGCTAACTGAATTTGTTTAGGACGACCATTAAATACGATACCATCCATAGCTGCACGCGCAGTACGTCCGTTAAAAAGGACATCATCTATAATTACAACGACGCGATCTTGAACGGATATGGGTAATTTCATGGCTTGAGATGCCGCTGGCTTATCATCACGCCAATAACTAACATCTAGTGAGGCTACTGGTACTGTAGTTTTTTCGATTTTTTCTAATAATTTTGCTAGACGGAAAGCTAAATTAGCGCCTCGCGTCTCGATCCCTAATAATATAACTTTATCTAATCCTCTATTTTTTTCAATAATTTCATGTGCCATTCTCACCAGTGAGCGATTCATGGCATTTTCATCCATTAATATTTTCATAAAACACCTCTGTGTTTATTATATCAAACACACCCCAAAAATGATATGTTATTATCGGCTTCACTTTTAGATTTAAGAAAATCTTAAGAAAAGATGCGATACTTTCCCAAGACAATATTCTCTCAATCAAGTAAAACAAAAAAACTAAGATGAGAAAGCAACTTTTA
>CAZZFJ010000073.1:0-3681 GCA_964653415.1 uncultured Erysipelothrix sp.
TAGATTGTCAATTACAAGTTAAATTTGTATCAGTGCGTATGCGGCTCTACTTCTTTCTTTTCTGGTGACTCACTCTCTACCTGTTCCTTTTTAAAGACACCACTGCTTCGAATAGTTGCAATTATAACAGTTTGGAGTAACATAAAACCAATGATTAAAATTGTTACCCACCGCAGTTTATTTATTCTTCTTGTATTATTTTTGATCATAACGAAAATTTTTCTGCATGAATTTGATTGCTGGAAATTCCGACATCTGAAAGTTGATTAATAATACTTTCCTGCATAGCAGGAGGTCCACATATCCAAAATGATTTACGGAGAAAATTATCGCCACAATAAGATTTTATTTTTCCCACTGAAACTAAACCGGTTTCTCCATGCCAATCTTCCTTCGGATGATTTAAAACATGAATCACTTCTAAATTGAGAATTTGCTCCTTCTCCATCTTTTTAAGTTCATCTCGAAAAATAATATCCTTTGATGTCTTGTTGGCATATACTAACAGCAGTTCCCGGTCGGCTTTTACAGCATGCATGTGCCTGAGCATGCTCATAAAGGGAGTAATTCCAATACCGCCAGCAATAAATACTAGCTCTTTTTCATTGGGGTAAAACAGATAAGAGAATCTGCCAAATGGTCCGCGAATTGTAACCTGATCTCCAGGTTTGGTCTGATGAATAGTGTTTGTATAATCACCAGACTTCTTGATTGTAGAACTTATATATTGATCTGATTGTGGATGTGAGGAGATGGTAAAAGGATGCTCTTCTTTGGGGTGAGTCTTTCTGTGAAGAGTCAGAAAATGAAACTGACCCGGCAAATAGGTTGGCACTCTTGAACCGTCACGGGTACGTATCTTCAATGTGTGAACATTATTAGCTTCTGACGTAACCTCCACAATCTCGAATCGTCGTTTAATTATAAGAGGATAAATTATTTTATGATATAAATAAACTGAGCTTGAAATGAGTAATAATGCTGACCAGATGATCTTCATGGATAGAAGTTGCAAGTCATCATTTGCCGACCAACTATGCAGAAAGCCCAAAACTATTACGGAAAGTGCAAGAATATTATGGAAAAAGCGCCATTTTTCGAACTCAATATTCAATCGCAAACGAAGCGAAGTGAAGATTATCAACGTGAGTAGCAGAAGCAATGTTACTCGTCCAATCCAAATGAACGGGGACACATCTGTGGCATAAATGATGGTTAAATCATGATCTCCCAGCACCAACAAAAAAGGGTGAGCAAGTAATAATAGTGTGGCAAAAATTGCCATATTGCGATGAAATAATAGCAACATATCCAAACCGAATGGTTTTTCTATCCAATGGATACGGGCAGCCAAAGCTGGTTGTAGTGCCAAAATAGTAAATCCCAGTAAGGAAAATATTTTACCTAGTTCATCCGCAAATACCATATCAGTAGTTGGTTTAAAAACCACTACCGTTATAAGCGGAATACTTAATAACAACGTATAAATAAAAATTCGCCAAAATGCTTTCATCCTCTTTATTTTTGTGAAAAAAACAATTCACTTGTACCGCAAACAAATTGTTTACGTGAATTAACTAAAAGTTACCGGATTGAGAGAATTTTCTCTACATTAAATCTTTTTTGCGTTCCTCAAACTCCTGTTTGTTAATTTCACCGCGAGCATATCGGTCTTTCAAAGTATCAAACGCAGATTTATTACCGACACGGGTGTTGGAGTTTTTATTTTGGTTTATTACTTTCACAATCATCCAAACTATGATCACCATAATAATGAGCCCGATGATCCACCACCAGCCCATTCCAAATCCCATTCCCCAACCGTGTTCGCCATATCTGTCCATCATAATTTACTCCCTCCTTTTTTATCGGTTGTTTTTTACTTATCTACTTCTATTTTTCATTCTGAAGACGATTAATCATTGATTTCATTTCCGCAATCTCTCTTCTTTGAGCTTCAATAATTTCCTCTGCTAATTTTTTCACTTCAGGATCCTTTATATCTGCCCGCTCACTTGTTAGAATTGCAATAGAATGGTGAGGTATCATTGCTTTCATCCAAAGAACATCTCCAATAATTGGTTTTTGAGCTCTGACAAGACCAAGTGCGCTGACGAAAAGCAAAATACTGCCCAGGATAATTGCTCTGTTTTTCTTTTTGTTCTGATACATTTTGCGCATTACAAAAAACATTATCAATGCCATTGCTGCAATTCCTAAACAAGCCATGTAGAAACGGGTAAGACTAAAATATACGTGATCAATTGCATATGTATTTAAATACATTGTAATGTACATGGCAATGAAAGAGCTGGCAAGCATTATTACAAACTTTGTGTAGTTGTTCTTGCCCTTCTTCTTCTTGTTTGTTTCTTGGTGTGAATTCATTTTTTTGATTTTAGTGTTTGATTCAAATTAAATATAGTTCTCACAAAGAGTCCCAGCTCGCGCCAATTACAAATGTGTGCGAGTGGGAGTAAAGCTACTCAATAGTTACAAGGCTGAAATTACTTTCTTTAATTTTTCCCTTATTTCGCTGGCAATGCTTGCTAACTCTTTGTTTTCGATTGCTTGCATGCTGGCAGTGGGATCAACGGCAGCTACTTCTACCTGACCGTTTTCCAGTTCCTGTAAAATTACGTTACAGGGTAACATAGTGCCTACTTTATTTTCAGCTTTTAACGCTTTGTGAGCAAAAGGAGCATTGCAGGCACCCAAGATTTGATACTTTCTGAAATCCACATCGAGTTTCTTTTTCAATGTTGCTTGTACATCTATCTCTGAAAGGATGCCAAAGCCTTCTTTTTCCAGTTCTGCAACTACTTTTTTCTTTACGGATTCAAAATCTGCCGACATATTTTTATTGAAATAATAAGACATAATGATATATTTTAAAATGTTGATAAATTTGGTTCTTTTTCCGTGATGTACGGCTTGGGATATTAATTGTCTTTTTTCTTCATTTTCTCCATTTTCTCTTTCATCTTCTTTCCCATTTCCGGATTACTTTCCATCATTTTTGTCATGTTATCCATCATTTTTTCACGCATTTGTGGGTTGTCCTGCATCATCTTTTGCATCGCTTTCATCATCTTCTCATGCATTTCCGGATGTTCTTTCATCATTCCTTGCATCTTCTCCATCATTTGTTCACGCATTTCAGGATTTTCATCCATTTTTTCTTTCATTTCCTTCTGCATCTGTGCCATCATTTTTTTGCGCATTTCGGAATTCTCCATCATTTTCTGCATCATCATCTTTTGCATGTCCGGGTTTTCCTGCATCATTTTTTGTCTGTGCGCCATCATTTTTTCCTTCATCTGCGGATTTTGCATCATCTCCTTCATTTCTCCACTTTCCATCATTTTCATATGGTTTTCCATCAGAGCCATTTTGGCTTCGTCGTTGTTTTGTACTATTTGCATCAACTCGTTTAAATGAGTTTTATTAGAAACGATCTCCTGATAAATCTCTTGCCTATTCTGTTGAGCTTCCATAGCACTTGGTGCATTAAAGGTAGTTTTACAGCCTAAAAGTAGAATGAACAAACCTGTTGCGAATAAAAATTTAATTGAAGTTCTCATAGTTTTTTTGTTTTTTAATTAATAGTTATTGATATTGAAACATTTAAAAGATTATAGCCACACCTGCGCCGGCACCAAATCGGTTGTCATAACTGGC
>CAZZFJ010000074.1:0-3614 GCA_964653415.1 uncultured Erysipelothrix sp.
TAACTGGCTCAGGGAATTTCATGGACTCAAGAATGATTGCATTCTTTTCATCACAAAGCGTATCACCTGTACCGGTATCTTTAAGACCTACTGCAGCAGCAATTTCTCCTGCATAGACCTTATCGATATCTTCACGGTGGTTAGCATGCATTTGCATTAAACGACCAAAGCGTTCGCGCTTACGTTTTACTGAGTTATAAACTGCAGTACCTGACTCTGCAACACCTGAATACACACGGAAGTATGTAAGACGTCCTACAAATGGGTCAGTCATAACCTTAAATGCTAAGGCTGATAAAGGTGCATCATCAGATGATGGTCTATCAGCTGGCGTTTCTTCATCCATCAGTGTTCCTGTAACGTTTGGAACATCAACAGGTGATGGTAAGTAATCAATCACGGCATCAAGCATTGCGATAACACCTTTGTTACGGTATGCTGCTCCACACATGACTGGGAAGAATTCCCCAGAAAGAACTCCCTTACGGATAGCTCCTTTGATCTCATCAATTGTTGGTTCTTCGCCTTCAAGAATTTTCATCATGAAGTCTTCATCGAAGTCTGCAATCATCTCGAATAGTTCTTGACGTGCTACTTCAACATCCACTAAGAATTCTTCAGGAATATCAACGATATCATCTGATTTTTGTGAAACATCAGCAAACATATGTGCTTTTTGTTCAACAATATCAATTAATCCATTGAAATTATCTTCAGCTCCAATAGGTAATTGGATAGGGGCTGCTTTAGCTCCTAGTCTTTGTGTAATTGTGTTGGTTGCCATTTGGAAATCTGCTCCAGTGGCATCCATTTTGTTAATAAATACGACTCTTGGAACATTATATTTAGTTGCTTGACGCCAAACTGTTTCAGTTTGTGGTTCTACTCCTGATTTAGCATCAAGAACAGTAACAGCACCATCAAGCACTCTTAATGAACGCTCTACTTCAACTGTAAAGTCAACGTGTCCAGGAGTATCAATAATATTAATACGGTGTCCTTTCCATGCAGCGGTTGTCGCAGCAGAGGTGATTGTAATTCCACGCTCTTGCTCTTGCGCCATCCAGTCCATGGTTGCAGCACCATCATGAGTTTCCCCAATCTTGTGCGTACGCCCCGTATAATAAAGGATACGTTCTGTCGTAGTTGTCTTTCCAGCATCGATATGCGCCATAATTCCGATATTACGCATTTTATCTAATGGAAATTCACGTGACATAATCTAAATTCTCCTTTCTTCTGGTGATTACCAGCGGTAATGTGCGAATGCACGGTTGGCTTCTGCCATTTTGTGAACATCATCACGTTTACGTACTGAAGCTCCGGTACCGTTAGCTGCATCGATAATTTCGTTAGCTAAGCGTTGTTCCATTGTCTTCTCTCCGCGTGAACGTGAGTATTGAACAATCCAACGAAGTCCTAATGTCAAACGACGTTCTGATGAAACTTCGACAGGGATTTGTAAGTTTGAACCTCCAACACGACGTGCTTTAAGTTCTAACATTGGTAATACATTTTCAAGTGCTTCTTCGAACACTTCCATTGGTTGACGTCCTGTACGTTCTTCGATAATTTCGAATGCATTATACAGAATCGATTGTGCTTGTCCTTTTTTACCATCAATCATGACTTTGTTGATTAAACGAGTGACCAATTTTGAATTGTAAATTGGATCCGCAACAACATCACGTTTTGGTGCTTGACCTTTTCTTCCCATAAGTTAAAGGCCTCCTTTCATAATACTTGTTTATAGTTTAAATTCTTTGTTAGTCTCTAGGTTTCTTTGTACCATATAGAGAACGACTTTGACGACGATCTGTTACACCAGCTGCATCTAATGCACCACGGATAATGTGGTAACGAACACCAGGTAAGTCTTTTACACGACCGCCACGAATTAGAACAACACTGTGCTCTTGCAAGTTGTGTCCAATTCCTGGAATATAAGCTGTAACTTCCATACCATTACTTAGACGAACACGAGCATATTTACGTAACGCTGAGTTAGGTTTCTTTGGTGTCATTGTTCCAACACGAGTACATACTCCACGTTTTTGTGGACTATTTACGTTTGTATATTCACGTTTGATTGTGTTGAGTGTACGACCTAAAGCTGGAGATTTTGATTTGTACTCTTTACTTTGTCTTCCATCACGGACCAATTGATTAATTGTTGGCATTTATATTTCTCCTTCCATCGAGTGTTTCTGCACACAGTTCCAAGTGTGCCATACCCTTGACATTATTAGGGCCTCACCGAAGTGAAACCCTTATTGATATCATAAGCTTTTAAATAATACCATAATATTATTGAATGTCAATATATTATGCACAAAAATAGCGAAAAGTCGTAATTAAATAAATTTGCTAGTTTTGTGGATCACCAGATACATTTGAATCTGAAACCTCCCCCTTAAAAAAGGAAGCAAAGTTAAATCGATTGTCTTTATGCATATTTACAACGATTGTTACCATAATTGGAAAGATAAACAATCCCATAAACCCAAAGAATTTAAGCCCTATATATATAGAAACCAGTGTCAACAAAGGATGGATACCCATTTCCTTACCGATAATACGAGGTTCTAAGGCATATCGAACTGTTGTAATCACCGCGTACAGTATGATCAACCCTAATGCTAATCTAGGACTACCAATAACTAGCTCATACACAAACCAAGGTATTAAAACAGTACCCGTCCCTAAAACAGGAAGTATATCTAAGAAAGCAACACCTAAAGCCAATGGTAACGGACTGCTGACTCGAAGGATTAAAAACCCTATGGTAAGTTCCACGAAAGTCACACTTAATAACTTGCCATAAATCACAAAGTATCTCTTGATTAATGAAACAAAATCCTGCACAATTCCCATCACAACAGGACGAGAATTTTCTGGCATCAACTTTAACATATTGTCTCGAATTTCTTCATAGTCCATAGAAAAGAAGAAAGAAGAAATAACAGATAAGATAATTGCTACCAATAATCGAGGTGTTGAAGAAACTAAGGCAGTAACCCAAGCAAGAGCGCCTTTAGAAACAAAATTAACGATACTTTCAAAAGCATTCATTACTTCCTGGAAGCCACGCTCAAACAAAGCACTGGCCTTGGGGTCAAGATTTCCTATAATATTTTCAAACCACGCTAGCAATTCATTACCCATAGGAATTAATGTATCTTCTACAAAAATTTGTCCAATAGGAATATAATATTGAACCAGTGCAGCTAAAGAGAAAATTGCCCAGGTCAAAACAACAAGTACTAAGGAATAGAAAAGAACAGTTACTAGTATAGAGACCCACTTATTCTTTCCAAACTTCTCATCTAATTTTCTAACAATGGGCTTCAAAAGAAAAGCAATTAAAAAACCTACAACAAAAGGCATTAGGTGATCTAAAGTAAATTTCACAATAATAAAAATCATAAATCCCCATAAGGCAACATAGACACTATTTACAATAAAATTTTTTCTTTGCTCTATCATATTACATACCCCTTAATCTACTTTTATATTAACATATGTATCAAGCTATTACTGTATGTTTAGCCAATTTTCAACAAACCTTTACAAATTCTTAAGACTCTCAAGAAAAATATCAAAAGAAAGAAAAG
>CAZZFJ010000075.1:0-3601 GCA_964653415.1 uncultured Erysipelothrix sp.
GAAAACTAAAAGTAGGTGGTAGAAGAGGTTTTTTATTAAACAATTGCTAACTTTGTAGATAACGTTTGCTTTACAATGTAAGCCAATCAAGAACAACCCATAACACAATCTTGTCTCACCACTTTTGTAGAGACTCAATATAAAATATAAATAGAATGAATAGATTATCCGGTCCTGATCTGAAGAATTTCCTTGATGCAAAAGCAGCTAAATTCAATAGAGTATCTTTCATTAAAGACGACCCCATAAGTATTCCTCATAAGTTTAAGAAGAAGGCAGACATAGAGATTATGGCTTTGTTTTCTGCAGTATTGGCATGGGGACAACGAAAAACCATCATAGCAAAATCTAAAGAGCTAATATATAGAATGGATGGCAAGCCTTATAAATTTATAATGGATTATTCTGACGAAGGGCTTAAAAAATTGGAAGGTTTTAAACATCGCACTTTCAACGATACTGATTTACTCTACTTTGTTGACTTCTTACACAGACACTACAGCAAGCACGATAGTTTAGAAAGTGCATTTATTCCCGAGTCAGGATTTAAGAGTGTTGAGAGTTCACTCATTCACTTTCAAGAATATTTTATCGACAGCGAAAACATTCCAAAGCGCACACTGAAACATGTGGCATCGCCTGCCAAAAAATCGGCATGTAAACGATTGAATATGTTTTTGAGATGGATGGTTAGAAAAGATGCAAACGGAGTTGACTTTGGCATTTGGGAGCAAATACCTATGAGCGAACTAATATGCCCACTTGATTTGCATGTTGAGCGTGCAGCCAGAACACTTGGTCTTATAACCAGAAAACCTGTTGATTGGGGTACAGCTTTAGAGTTAACCAAAAACTTAAAAAAACTGGATAATAACGACCCAGTGAAGTATGACTTTGCGCTCTTTGGTTTGTCAATTGACGAAGATATTACCTCGTTTAGTCAAAAATTGGAGGAGGATTATTAAACGCAGAATCACTGTCAACATTTCGTTGTTGACAATAAAGCCTTGAGTAAAAGAGAGTGACCAATAAGTCTGGGACACTCACTGTAATATTAAAATACAGCCTTTAGACTTGTTCTTCTAAGACTTTTACTACATGTTTATTTTAGTTTGTAATTTCATCTATTTCTGGTGGTAAATCACCAACACCCCAGTTGTAATTTGGTGTATCTGTCAACCACAATTCAAGCAGTCCACCTTTCTGAAAATCATAGTGTTTAAACCAAAATGTGTTCAATTCAATATTATTTAATACAGCTTTATCAATATATGTATTCTCCTCAGAATTGTTGTAGGTCTTAATAGTGAAATAATCTCCATCGTAATATTTTTTATCTAATTTGACAGTTATCTCATCAAATATAGGAGAGGTAATTTCATAAACGGGCTCTAATGCCTGAGTTCCTTGTATATTAAACAAACCAATAGACATTAATGCGCTAACTCCACCCATTTGACCTTGATCCTCATCATGACCTCCATAGCCAACATCGGGAGTTACACCTGAATATGCTTGCTTCTGTACTTTTCTTGTCCAATATTGGGTTAGCCATGGTTTTTTTGCATAACTAAACACATGTGCATTTGAGCAGCCAGGCTGATTTGCATAACTGATATAACCGTTAGAATAACCGAAAACAAAATCATTGTCAACCGATTGCTCAAAGGCATAGTTCAATTTTTCGCATAACACATCATTGCCACCCATCATTACCGCTAGTTTAGGGATTGCGTGTGAAACTCCCCATGTTCCTTGCCATCCATTTGCTTCTATCCAACCTGCGCCATTTAATGGGTCATCATGAATAAACACTCCACTTTTGTCTTTAGGGAACAGTAAGTTTTGCGAGGGTCTAAAGTTCTTCTCCCAGTTTTGTGATCTCTTTTTAAAGTAGGCATAATCTTTCTTGAGACCTAACTTATAAGCCATTTGTGATGCACCCCAGTCTTGAAATGCCGCTTCTACACCTATTCCAACATTATCAGGCCACCACCCATTTTTAATATAAAACTCAACATCGTCTTTTGGTCCAAGCATACCACCAGGCATTAAATTTCTTTTTACTACTTGATAAGCGTGTATTGGGTCGACTTTTGTTAAAAGACCTTTCATGTATGCACTTACAATTAAATTCCCAGCAGGTGATCCTGTCATTATGTATGAATATCCTCCTCCACAAGGTCCGCGAGGCAATAAGTAGCCATTATTGGCATACTCAATCATAGAAGCAGACATTTCATCTAACGTCTCTGGCCATGCAAGTCCCCAAAGCACATTAAGATTCCATTGTGTCAACCACCAAGCATCGCTGTTATACATATTAAATTTTAAACTGCCATCATTATTCTTAGGTACTGTTTTAATTTTAAAAACTGCATCTGTAAATCGATTTTCTACTTCTCCTTCTGTTCGATCGGGATAATCACCGCTAACGTCATTAATCTTTTGTCTTCCGAGGAGAACATGCCATAAATCGGTGTAAAATTTCACTTGTTGATCAGTAGTACCTCCTTTCACATCAATTCTACTCAACCAATCTTGCCAAATACTCCTTGCATCATTCCTAACTTTATCAAAATCCCAATGAGCTAACTCTGTGTTTAAGTTATTTCTGGCGTTTTCAATGGTGGTGTATGATATGGCAATTTTCATTTTCAGAATGTCATTCTTTGAAAAATTATAATCAGCACCTAAACTGATGTATTCACCTTCGAGAGTTGTAAAGTTATTTATTTCTTCACTGTTGTTCCATCCTTTTAAATCAAAAGGCTTGTCAAACTTGATAACGAAAAAGACCTTCACATCTTTAGGCCCTCCCCAGAATCTATCAACCGTACTTACAGACCCTTCTATCTCATAATCACTCACTTTTTTAATTTTCGCATCTTTCATTACCGAATTACTCACTTTGCCACTTAAATTAATGATGACACGAGCGTCTGTATCTTTAGTATATCTAAATTGATAAAAATTTACTCTTTCAGTTGCTGTTTGTTCAACCCATATTTTATTATTTTGAAGCATTACGCGATGATACCCTGGCTGCACTATTTCATCATCATGATTAAAAAATGATTTCCAACCAACATTGCCCACAGTCATTTCTTCATTAACTGTAGCGGGCATTACCTCAATACCCGACATCATCCAAGAATGTATCTGTTCAAAGCCGAGTATTTCTTTTTCATTATAATTATAACCACCACCGTTTTGATTTTTATTTCGTGTCATTGGTGCACTGCTTGCCATACCGAATGGGAGGCTACCAGTAATAAAGAAAATATATCTTCCTCGATTAGTTTCAATATAGGGGTTCACTAATGCTACTTTATCTTTGGCCTGCTCTGGTGCTGAGAAAATTTCTATTTCTGACAACCCTAAATCCTTACCTGTACCATCTGTCACAACAAACTTTACCCAGTCCACTTCTTTGGGACTGAAATCGATTGCTTTTCCCTCTCCATCCGGAGATAATTGATTTACCCAAAGCATAGTTCCATCACTAAATAGCAGCTTACCTCCAGCTATATTGTGTGTTAAATTCGGTCTGTCATATAAAACTATTTTGTTGATAATTTGAGGGGAATCCCAAGTCAAT
>CAZZFJ010000076.1:0-3381 GCA_964653415.1 uncultured Erysipelothrix sp.
TATTTTTCTTATAATCAAAATAAGCACTGCCAAGTTTTACGAAGAAGAACACAGCGAGTATGACGCTCAGTGCAGGAAAGATGACATTATCTACTACTTTTCGAATCTGTGATTCTGCATTCTTCCATGTTTCCTGGATTACTCCTGAAACATCTCCTGCACCGATTGGTGTTTTAAACCATTTACTTGCATTGAGAATTAGTAAGATATTTAATCTTACGATCATTTTCTTAATCATTTATTCCATCCTTTCAATCAACTTAATGATTTGTGTTGCTACATGCAACTTTTTTTCTTTGCTCAAGGAGCTCACAGCATTGTGGATAACAGCTAGTATATCCTGTTCGCTTTGACCTTCTAGATCTAAAATTGCGACTTTACGAATGATGAGTTTGTTATCACTTGCTTCAAGTTTTAGAATATCTCCAGCTTCGAATTGAAGTTCTTCACGTATTGATAAAGGAATACTAATCCTACCTCTATCATCAATTAGTTTAATTACAGTATTATTCTTCATTTTTATCACTCCATAGTTGTAGTTGTATCGTCATATCTGTGTTCAGTGTTTCTATGTCATAATTTGCGATAAGTAGCTCCTCAAAATTGCTACCTGGATTATACCTTTGGCCAATATTATTAAGCCTGGTGACAGGAACCATGACATAATTTTTATAGAGTTCACGTATATACTCACAATCGTTATAAGAAAGCAGAAACTTTCCTTTAATATTTGATAATACATTGAACAATCTATTATGATCTTCCTTACTAAAATCCGCATCATAAATTTTTTCAGTCTGGTAGTAGGGTGGATCACAATAAAAAAACGAATCATCACGATCATACTGTCTAATTAATTCCTCAAAGTCCTTGTTCTCAATAATGACTTTTTTAATTCGGTCACTTGCAGCTAGAATATCTCGCTTGATTTTCAAAGATGATATGGTGACTGGAACACCGCCAAAAGTAGAACCACCCGCTGCGTAACTTGTTTTTATCAGTTTGTAGTAATTTACAGCACGGTGTACATCACGTAGTTTTGAGCGCGTAGACAAAATATTTTTGATAGTTTTATAATCAAGAGGCTCAAGTATTATTTCTGCGAGTTCAATCTCGTTGTTTAATGAGGCATAAGGTTTTAAATCACCACTTGCAAATTCCTTTAATAGTTCAAACTCAGTTCTAGATATTATGGGGAAGATACCGAGCTCATTTAAAAATGACAAAGGTTTTTCTTTAATGACTAAAAACAAATTAACGAGATTATCTTGGAAGTCATTGTATACCTCATGATTGGTGATCGGCTTTGCAAATAGTACTGCTGCTGCACCGCCAAATACTTCAATATACTTACCATACCGTTTTGGAAAACGAGGTAAAATTTGATGTAATAATGAACGCTTTCCACCAACCCATGGTATGAATGGTTTCAAATTAATACTCCTTTCACTAAAACTGTGGCTCTAACTGTAGCTCTTTATCTAAGAAGTGTTCAAAGTTTTTATCAACTTTTAGTACACCATATTGAGTTTGGACTACATTATCCTCTATGATAAGATTTTGACCCAGTTGTTCATAGTTAATGTTATTACCGATTATTTTTCGAATATTATCAAAAGTTCCATTTGTTAATTGATTGAGTTTATAGAGTGCATATTCCTCTGGTTTATCTAAATCTATATTTAATGGTTCAAATGAAGCGAGGTTATCTAATAAATAATAAAAGGAACTTGCATCCTCTGGTTTAACTATAGATAGTACACTCGCAAGATGAGTAGATTTATCCGTATCAAAGTATTGAATCTCATCTGTAATCTGATTGAGATCATCAAGGGCAACACTGTGAAATATATAGTTCATTTCGTGAAGCAAATTGGTGTCAATCTCATTGGCTCTATAGTAAACAAAGCAATCATCAATGTTATCGGACTCGATTCTACCTAATAATTGATGCAGTGTTTCCTCATGAACAGGGAGAGATAATTTGGTATATACTAAAGTTCGTGGGTTTGTTAAGGTAACGTTTAAAACCTTTTTATTATTGCCGATTTCATGATGATATACTTCTGAAGATACTTGAACAATTTCAATGGGCTTTTCTTCGATAATCCATCCATAACGTGAAGTGTATATATGTTGATAAATTTTTGCATCTATCCCCATTTTAATGTATTCTTCGCTACTTAAGGACTTTCGATTTAAAGGATTAGGGTTACGGTGTTCATATATTTTTTTACCTAGGTTTTCAGTATTATGGTATGCTTCATAATCTGTAATTAATAAAAAGTTATCTAAATTTCTAATGACATTAATAACAGCATTGACACTTTGTGGCTTATAGGTCTGAAGGATGCCTAGCAGTTTTTTATGTTCCATGGAACTTAGATGGTTTGTACTTCGAATGAGGGCATTTACATCAAAAACATTGAGTTCTTTATCCTCGAAATAGGTCATGATGGATTGACTGTTTGTAGCCAGCTTTATTTTGTAGTTTGGAAACTGCTGCTTCAGTTCGTGGGCACTCACAGGAAAATCAAAATGTTCAATTTTTGATTCCTTATTATAATATTGAATAGATTCCATTGAATATCCTTTCTAAGAATCAAGGTCTTAAGTTAAAATAAACAGAAAGTGCTAGCGATAACTAGCACTTTTTGGGAGGTGTAATGATTATTAAATCATGGTTTTTTTGAAAACTATGATTAGGGTGATGAAGATAAAAGTGACAAGCAAAATGCAATAACAGATTAATCCTAAGAAATTTTTCTTTTTAAAATGCATCATCATCCTTCTTTTTTAAGTATGAGAAAGCAAGAAGTAATAGTCCAATGGAAAGTGCAGCCATACCAATTTCATACATATTGAAGCCTTCTCCAGTAGGCGGTAACAAAGGAACCTTCTTATTCATGAGCTCTTTATGAATTTCATGATTATTCTCATTTCCTTTTACTTTAAACTTCAGCTTTTTGTTATTAAGGATATAACCATCCAAAGCTTTTGACTCTTCAATATAATAATGGCCTTTTGGTACCAAGAATTTCACCAATCCATTTTCATCGGTTGAAAGAGACTTGATGGCCTTCTCGTTCTCATCGTAAAGCGTGAACTCCACACCTTCGAGAGTATCTTTGCTGTCTTTGTCTAGTTTTAGAATGTTTAGGCTAATCATTGAAATGGTTTGATTTTTATCATCCAGCTCTTTATGATCTGCAATCAGTTTATCCTCTAGATAGAGTTCTTCAAATATTACGAAGTCACCTTTTTCAAGAGCTTCAAGTGGTACTTTAAAAGATACTTCAATTTGTCCATTTGGTTCAGTCGGAACAAAGTTTACTTCGCTGTATATTGGATTACCTTCTAAGTCTAATAACTGTACGTTGT
>CAZZFJ010000077.1:0-3334 GCA_964653415.1 uncultured Erysipelothrix sp.
TAAATAAAAAGTGCGTCTGACAACCAGAGGACTGACCATCAAACTACACTAAACTTCGTACCTTTATTGTATCTTGTTTGAAAAAGAAAGTCAAGTCCGTTTGTGGTTGAAGTTGAGATAGTAAAACAATTCTAAAAAAATTGTGGACTCACACGCATTTCGGACTTTCGCACTTTTCCGAATAGTAAAGTGAACTGGCTTCGCCAAAGGGCGTAAGAGAATCGTGACAGGCATGACAATGACTACCTGGATGATTGGCTGGGAAAGCGATGGTAATTGACGCAAAGCACCTTGCTAAACGTTGCCACCGTGAAAGGTTTGTCTAGTTCCTAGATAGGTCTTTCAACCAAATAACTCTTTTTCAAACGGACTACTTCTCTTTATTTTACGGGAGTAGTCTATCTCAAGCTACTGGTTTATTCTAGTAGCTTTTGTTTTTACAATGAAGAAAGGAGGCATTTATGACCTCATATTTTGAACAATGTTTAGAGCGTCACTATCAAAATTATCTCTTTACGCATAAGATATACGCTCACAGCCTAGACTTACAGGCAAGTCTCTTTAGCTCTGCCAAAGAAGAAATTGATACGCTCGTCAAGAAATTCAAGGCAACTGGCTATCCGCTTGCTGAATTGACTTATTATAGTCAAATCTACAAAAACAAAATCAATCGCTTTTATTTTGCTCAAGTCAGCCCTGTGATGTGCTGATTTTTTTATTACCCAAATATAGAAACGGAGAACACTTATGATTCCTGAAACACTTGCTATGAAACCAGAATTTATTGGTACTGCTTATTATGAAAAACTTGGTCATGCCCCACGTACCGTCTTTGGAAAAGAAGGCAAATACCAACGTCACGTTCTGAACAATCAAGAACATGGTTCTTTCCATGTCATCACCCCTGCAACCAATACCGTTTTTGATGAAGACACTCTCGTCAAAGTCGTCAACCCTATCTTCTTCCCAGACCGTGCGGTTAATGGCTCAAACGTTGCGCCAGCACTTAATGTCTTTGCGGAAAAACTCGAAATCATCAAATAAGAAAGGAAACAAAATATTATGGCTAAAACTGGATTGAACTTTGGAGAAAAACTCCAAATTGTTGATAAAAGCTACCGTGTTATCACTGATGCACTGAAACTGGATGAAGTCTTTGGAAAATTGACCTTCCGCTCTATTGAAGGGGCTGAACTCATCTATGAAGCAGACCGTAACCAGCGTAACGAAGACGGCTCCTACGTCCAAGTTCCAACTGGAGAAATTCGTGGTATCACCGTTGGGATTCACTCAGCTAATCAACACGAAACACTCTTCTTCACTATCGTGGATATGTCTGAACAACAACTCAATGACCTTGGGCTCAATTACCGTGAGGAAGTGGAACTCACTGATATTGTTGTGACTTACTCTGCTATCGGTCGAAACGACAACTACCGTCTCTACGCTTCTGCCATTAAGAAAAAAGGTACTCAAGCTGCTCCAAAATCTGAACCAAAAGCAGAAGATAAAAAATGATACTAGGAGGTAATCATGCACCTCTTTACCTATCGGGGGCTTCGTGTCCATAAATTCTACCGTCATATTAGGGTGATAACAAGTCTTCTCATGTTATCGCCCTTTTTGATTGGTAATGCCTTTTACTACTATCCCATCTATGACTTGATTATCGCTGACCCTTTATTTTACCTGCCTAAAATCCTACTAACTACTCTGCCACCTATCGTGATAATTCCGATTGTCAATCTCATTCTCTACCAGAAAGTCCTCTTCTTTCAGCGCCTTAATTCGCTGAGGATTATGACTAACTTTCTCCTTGAAAATAGGTATTATCTCTCAAAGACAGTTAAACGTGAT
This sequence comes from uncultured Erysipelothrix sp., assembly GCA_964653415.1. Taxonomy (GTDB): domain Bacteria; phylum Bacillota_I; class Bacilli_A; order Erysipelotrichales; family Erysipelotrichaceae; genus Erysipelothrix. The sequence goes on from CAZZFJ010000077.1 coordinate 1,858, forward strand.
GGTAAAACGATTGAGAAGATTTCTCTCCCAAAAGTTTATGTCAAACGTGGTAAGTATCAGCTGCTTGCTTCCTTTATCCTAGAAGGAAATAAATTCCAAGACCGTTTTATCAATCTTGGGGCTACCCTTGAAGTCATGTATAATGGCGACTTTAGAAACAAAACTTTTGATGAGCGTTTTGTCCAGTATGAAATTGCCATCAATCGTATTGCTTCCCGTATTAACGTTTCAGAAGTTACCCTGACTGACCAGGGCATCCGCCTCATGGAAGATGTCTTTTGGGATTATGTTGCTGAGCCACACTTACTGATTGGTGGGGGAACTGGTGGCGGTAAAACGGTTGTCCTTATGACCATTGTGTTGGCTTTGGCAAAGATTGGTTTTATAGACCTGTGCGATCCGAAGAACGCAGACTTATCAGGTCTTAAAAATGTTCCTGTCTTCAAGGGACATGTCTTCATATCCAAAGACGATATCATCACTTGCCTCAAGGATAACGTCACCAAAATGGAAAATCGCTACGAGACCATGCAAAATCACCCTGACTACAAGATAGGAAAAAACTTTGCCCAGTATGGATTAAAGCCCAAATTCATCGTCATTGACGAGTGGGCAGCTTTCATCGCTAAGATTGAAAATGACTATCGCCTGCAGGCAGAAGCTACGGAATACCTGACCCAGATAGTCCTAGAAGGACGCCAAGCTGGAGTATTCGTTATTCAAGCTATGCAGCGTCCTGACGGCGAGTATATCAAGACCGCTCTTCGAGACAACTTCATGAAACGGCTCTCTGTCGGACACTTGGAAGACACGGGTTATAACATGATGTTTGGCGATGCTAACCGCAATAAAGAGTTCAAAAAACTGGACAAAATCAATGGGAAAAAGGTTCACGGGCGTGGTTATATTGCCAATAATGGTGAGCTGGCTGGTGAGTTCTTTTCACCTTACGTTCCTTTTAACAAAGGCTTTTCTTTCGAGGAGGAATTTATGAAATTGCCTGTCCTAGAAGATGAGCAACTAATCACTCATGAGAACATCATGGAAGATATGGAACCTATTGAGAAGGATTACGAACCAATGGAGGATGACGTTATGGAAGTCTTGGAAGAAAAACGTCTTCTGACAGATTTTGCCAAGGAACATGACCTGACTGTCAAGACACTCCGCAAAATTATCTATCTCATGGATGAGCGAGGAGTTCCTTTTGACAAAGAGGATAACTCGCTTGTGGTGACATCTTTTCAAGAACAGCTACTTCTTGAAACCTTGGCCCTCTTTGAGGAGGAAGGACGGAAGTCTTATCCAAAGGCGGTTGAAAGCTGTCTCGCAAATCATGGGCTAGGACAAGAGCAAGGGCAAGCCTGACAGCGTCAGGCGCAGACCGTAGCTCGCAGTTCCTACTGCCCATGATTGTGATTCAACCCCCGATTTCTAATAGGGGGGTAACATTTGTCAAAATGACAACGTCCGACCC
>CAZZFJ010000078.1:0-3212 GCA_964653415.1 uncultured Erysipelothrix sp.
AGTATAGTTTAATATCTAAAATCAAAGGGACCACTTATTGGGTTCACTTCAAAACAGTGGGTTTTTTTATTTAAATTGATATTTGAAAAGATTATTCTTGCTTTTGAATCCCTGAACTTTCAAGATTTGAAAATAAAATCACTTGGTATCGCTTACTTGATGAGCTATGGTTGACTGTCTATATGATAGTTGATAAACTTGAATATAATCTCCATATAATTCTAAGAATATGGCTTAGAAGTTTCTACAAGGGTACCGTAAATCCCTTACTATGGCATTGGGTTCTTCCTTTTGCTGTTTATGGTGATGTCGTTTCAGTAGGAGGAAATATGAAACAAAAAATAGATAGTTTTTTTGGAATTTCCAAAGCAAATTCCACATTTACGCGTGAGTTAACAGGAGGCGTCACTGCTTTTTTATCAATGGCATACGTAATCTTTGTTAATCCAATTATTTTAAGTCAAGCAGGGATGCCAAAAGATGCTGTGTTTATGGCGACTATTATATCAACTGCAATTGCAATGTTTATTATGGGGCTTTATACACGCTTTCCATTAGGTTTAGCTCCCTGTATGTCAATGAATGCATTCTTTGCTTTTTCAGTGGTAATGCAAATGGGAATGCCTTGGCAAGAAGCGTTATCTGCTGTATTTGCAAGTTCCATTTTATTTTTGATTTTATCTTTTTCGGGAGTAAGACAAAAAATTATAAGCGCAATTCCAGTTTCAGTTAAACAAGCAGGAACAGTTGGGTTAGGGATTTTTATTGCTTTTGTTAGTTTCAAGAATTCGGGAATAATCGTTCCTGATGCAGGTAACTTTATTACCTTTGGTGGCTTTGATAATCCCAATGTTATCATCGCATTTTCAGGAATTATTGTTGCTGCTTTTTTCTTAGTTAGAAAAAATCAATATGCTGTATTTTTAGGGATGCTCGGTGCTGCAATTACAGGATTGCTTATTCGTTTGGGAGCCACCAATGGCTTATTTAATTTGGCACCTGAAGTCATTGCAACGCTACCTCACTTACCAACTGGATCACCTGTTGTGCTTCCGGTAGGACCATTTAAAGAAATGATGGATACCACATTCATGGTCTCTATTAAAAATTTGGGGTCCTTAATGTCAATTGATTCCATGATTGTAGTTTTAACTTTCTTATTCTTAGATTTCTTTGGTACAGCAACAACACTTTCTGCTGCCGCTACTCAAATTCCGCATATGTCTTCTGAGGAGTTTGAGAGTAATAAACGTATCTATGTAACCGATGCTTTAGGTAGTTTTGTTGGAAGTATCTTTGGTACCTCCAATCTATCCACTTATATTGAATCAGTGTCAGGAATTATAGCGGGTGCACGGACTGGGTTGATGGCAGTAGTTGTAGGGGTTTTATTCCTATTGTCAGCATTTTTACACCCGTTACTCTCGCTAGTTACAGCAGCAGTCACAACACCTGCTATGGTTGCAATTGGGATTTTCATGATGCAAAACATCACCAATATTCGCTGGGATGGTGGTTTTGAGGAAATCATTCCTGCCTTTTTGGTTATTGTGATGATGCCATTGACAGGGTCCATAGCTTTAGGTTTAGTTTTGGGTTTCTTATCCTATGAAATTTGCATGATTTTTGCGAAACGTTTTGATGAGTTACCCATCCAAATGCACATTATTTCATTAATATCGTTGGCTTACATTTTTACATTATAAAAGGAGTTACCCATGGATTTACTTAAAAATAGAATTAGACAAGAAGGAATTGTTCGCTCAGAATCAATTTTAGATGTTTCGAGCTTTCTAAATATGCAAGTGGATGCACCACTTATGCAAGCGGTAGGTCAATATTTTGCGGATGCGTTTAAGGACCTTGATTTTGACTGTTTTGTAACTGTTGAATCATCTGGCATTGCACCTACTGTATTTGCGGGTCTTGCAAGTGGTAAACCTGTAGTCGTAATTAAGAAAGATCATCGAGAAAAGCAACATCCTTTTGCACAACAGTCTTGTTATTCCTATACAAAAAAGCAAGATTATTATCTTACAGTTGATACTCAATATATTGCAAATAAACGTTGTATCTTAATTGATGACTTCCTGGCAAGTGGAAGTGTCGTTAAAAATGTTGAAGTTTTGTTAAATAAAGCGGATGCTACTTTAGTCCACACAGGGATTGTAATATCAAAAGACTTTCAAGAGGGAATGAAACACCTTGAAGAGAAGGGCTATCCCATTATCTCTTTGGCTCGCATTAAAAAAATGGACCCACAAGATGGATCCATTGAGTTCATCGATTAAGATATTTATCGTCTTGAGCTTTTGAACGGGCTTTTGCCTTTGATAGTAAATCTGGATCAAGTTGGCTCAAATCAAGGTTTTCTGATTCAGTAGTTATTGATTTAAAGTGTTTTATAAGTAAATCCTTCACGGTCTTCACATCCAAAGTAGAACCCAGTTCGTCTTGAAGTGTTGTGAGTTTCTCTGGGAAAACCTCGATAACATCTTGGGTAATTTTGTAGAAGTCAGAAATAATCTGGCTTCTTTTATTTTGGTCGCCATTTACGGATAGATAAGCCCCAATTGTCAACTTATCTTTGATACGTCTTTGTGCGGTGCCGGCAACTTTCTTGCCATTAATACTGATATCAAATTTTCCAGGGCAATAGGCTCCATTCACCTGTCCAACACTAAAGTTAAGGTTTAATGGTGCCAAGGCATCTTTTAAAAACGAATAGAAATACATATAGTTTTCTGCTGCTGTTTTATCATTCTTAATTATTAATGAAAAATTCAGGACCCCAAGATCATTTGCGACACTTCGGCCGCCTGAATTTCTGGTTCCTACACTATATCCATGTTTGCGATAGTGTTCGACTCCATCTAAAAAATAGGGAGCTCGTGTATCATCCAGTCCGATATTAATATTCTCATCATGGTGTTGTAGCATAATTAATACCATGGTGTCTTCCTGTAAGCTACGAAGCAAAACCTCGCCAATTCCAGCGACCTTGCTAATGTTTTTTTCTTGTGTTAAATCTGCAATAATTCCTCTCATAATTGATGTTCCTCCATTATTACAGTTTCGTATTAATTTTCGTAACTGTCAAATGATATGCAAAAACTCAGTTAAACACAGATTGTAAAATAGAGGCATTATCGTTAGATAATACCTCTATTTTTATAATTCTGATTTACTTTGTAGTTGTCTTAATTTATAAG
>CAZZFJ010000079.1:0-2997 GCA_964653415.1 uncultured Erysipelothrix sp.
ACGGGTGGTTCTGGTTCTTGTGGTATTTCATCTTGCTTAATCAAAAAGTCTGCAGATGCATAGCCTTTATGACCGTTGTACTCGACATGTATCCAACCATCTAAGGGTTCGCCGCCTATTACTATTACATTATTGGGTAATGTAGTGATAACATCTCCGTTAACCGGAGCTTTTCTTAATCTAAGTCCACTATCTGCATTAACTTTATACTTAATAGTTCCCGGTTTAGGTAGGCTGGGTGGTGTGATTCCTCCGCCCTCTCCACCTTGGATGGGATCACCGTTTAAGCTGAGTGATACTTTACTTAAATGTATGTAGCCAATATATCCAATTGAGGCTGATACATCAAGTTGCACTTGAATCCAACCATTGGATGTTATAACACCATCAAATTTAGTGCCTTTTTTAATTGAAGTAATTTGAGAATAATCTGTACTCCAATCTGGCATTAAAATTGCGTTATCTAATGCAAAAACTGTGGTAGTTTTGGTGTCAAAATCGGGTGCTTTCTTTGGTGTTGGTGAAAGTTGTGGTAACAGCTTAGAGTCCTTACCATTCGAAATGATATTCATAGCACTGGAATTGACATAAACATTACTTTTTGAGAAGTTATATTGTGTCCATAATGAGGGAGAATTTACTCCTGGGAATTTGATTAAATTTTTATTCGAATCTAGTAACGGATCAGATGAGATTTGGTACCACTTATTAGATCCTTCTGTTATTGTATTTAATACTGCAACAATATTACCAGCATGCTTCAAGGTATAAGGTGACCCTGACTTACTACTTGCTTCCTTGTAGACCGCTTGGTTATTATTTTTAGTGACTGCAAGCGTATAACGTTGATAGTCCTTTTTACCCGCCAGTTTATCCATGTTGTAATAGTGAGCTGCAATCTTTTCTCCCCAGTAAGGGTCAGATGCATATTTAACATTCATACCCACTGCTTTGTTTCCAACAGAACTACCATTATATATCGAATTTGCTGAGTTAGCATCCAAGTAGTTCCAATTTAGGAATCGTGAATAATGATTGGCAATCCCAATATCGGCACTGTGATATACATTAGCCATACCAGGTGATGAGTCATAGGCAGCATGTCCAAAGAAGTTATTTCTGTTTTTGGCAAAGCCTGAAGTTCCCCAAGCACTCTCATGAATTCCACTCGCAAAAGCCAAGGCATGATTTGACCCATAAAGATGACCATTATCTACGAAGAGTTTTGATGATTCAAAAAGTCTAGAATCATAGTGGTTCATATAGCGTTTTCCACCATTGGTGAGATAATTATCCAAATCAGCTTCAGTGAGTAAACTTTGTGTACGAGCTGGCAGCCATTGGAAATAGTTGTAGAATGGATCATTTGGATTCACAGATCCACTTCGTCGATTGTTGTTGTAATCATCAATTAAAGTTTGATAGGCTTCATTTGTTGCATTGTAAAAGTAGTGACCATCAAAGGATATGTAATAGGTTTTTTCCTTTAAGTAATGGGGTGCTTCACCTTGAATAATACCGCTATACTCACGCGTGCCACCACCAGTATTTATGTAGTGAATGAGTTCTCCAGCACTGTTTTTTTCATAATAATTATAGTGGCCTGAAGCATTAAATTTAGAGAGTTTTAAAACTGATTTATCAATCCATCCGATGATACCTGAAATTGCGATTTTATATCTTCCGTTTGCTTCATCAAGTATCGGCACTACACCTGAAGATTTACTGGTTGGTTCAATATAGGTATATTCTGTTGTGGCAGTACTCGATTTGTAAATACTAGTGGTTGTTCCACTTCTACCCGTAAAAATACCAAGGTAGGGTCCTTCCTGTGGTAATGCCAATGTTTGAGCTAGGTTTCTAGAAAAAGTACTGAACATTGAAATCTTGGAATCCACTTCGTCTTGTTTAGCATTTTCTACTGTGAAGTCACTACCCTCTAAGTTTGGCATAATCGTCAGTCCCTTCCCTACTTCAATAATTTCATCAGTAGGTTCTTGGTTTTGTGTAAATACAGTAATTGGAGTCATCAATATTAAAGCCAAAGCTAAAAGAGCAACTGTTAGTTGCTTGATTACTTTATTGCTTTTATGTTTTATCTTTGTTATGTGAGACATCTAAAAACTCCTACCTATTTAAATTTTAACATATTAATTCATTTATAGACAAAATTCACAAAGTTTTCATGATGATATTAAGTAAATAAAAACTAAAAATTAAGTCTTTTTCTCAATAATCGTCTCATTAATTTTAACATATTTACCCTTTCTTTTGAATATTAGCGGATATTTTTTACATAATTACAGTTTTTTATCTCTTTTTGTGATATATTTGATTTTACGGAGGGTGTTTTATGAAAAAAGAGGGTTCAATGAGTGATAATATTCGTTTATCTTTTGGAGAAGAGCTTGGTAATTCAATAACACATGCTGTTATGGCAACAGCATTGCTATTGGGACTTCCTTTTGGAAGTATCTATGGTTACACAAAGGGTGGTTATTTATTAGGTATTGGATATGGGATATTTATTATCTCCCTATTCTTAATGTTTCTATCATCTACTTTATATCATGCGATGATGTATGATACTAAACATAAGTATGTCTTTAGAATTCTTGATCATATCTTCATTTATGTTGCGATTGCAGGGACTTATACGCCTATTTGTTTGTATGTTATTGGCGGTAATTTAGGATATACCGTTCTTATCATCCAGTGGATTTCAGTCCTTGTTGGAATTTTGTATAAATCCATTGCTCAAAAGTCGATGCCCAAACTTTCTGTTGCTATTTATATGGGAATGGGATGGGCAGCATTGATTGTACTGCCCACTTTAATCCGTCAAACTTCATGGATTTTCGTAGGCTTAATTGCTTTAGGTGGCGTTTTATATAGTATTGGTGCATGGTTTTATATTCAAAAGGACAAACCCTATTATCATATGATATGGCATCTATTTATTAATTTTGCGGCACTGTCACACTTTATTGCAATTAT
>CAZZFJ010000080.1:0-2919 GCA_964653415.1 uncultured Erysipelothrix sp.
GATTATCTTTGATTTCAATTTCTGCACGATTGTTAGAGTCTTTGGAAATCAAATACACAGGTTCAGGTTCAATCTCTACGTGAATATCAGAGGATTCTTTGGCAAGAACTGCGTTGTTTGTTGATTCGTCCAGTCCTGTAGAGTACAGACCGTCTGTGTTGGTTGATGTAATTTTAGCACCAGCAATGGTCTGCGCCTGCCCAATTCGCCATGTAAATAATTGACCGATGATTCGCATGGATATAATCTTGTTGTTCATACGGATATTAGATTCAAAGTTAGCATCAGCAGCACCTGTGGCAGAGTTTAAAATCAGTTTTGTACCATTACGCATGATAGAGAATAATGCTCTCTTTTCAGGAGTTTCATTTTCGTCTTTCATGAGCTTCCCATATCTGGTTTTATCATCAAATATTTCTCCGTAACGGTCATAGCCAAGCCCGGTATTAAAGAAAGCACCCATCATTCGCAGCATGTTTGGATAATAGGATGTAAAATCCTCATGCTGTGTAGCATCTGCTGATGTATAGGTATAACGCTTGTTGATATTATACTTTCCACTGTTCTTCTTTGTTTCTTTGAACAATAACGGCATCACAGGTTCTTTTGGCAAATCTTTATACGATGCAACAAATTCTGTTGCCTTTGGCTTTAAAAAATCAGATGGTTTATATTTTACGTCATCAATTACAACACCTTTGTTCTTTTTGATGTCACACGGATTTGGATAAAGTGTTTTTACTTTGTTAAACAAGGCAATTTGATCTTGCCATTTTGCTTTTTGGTTTTCGTACTTTTCAAGGTCAGCATTATATAAGGACTGATTATATTCACCACCATGAATACCACCGATGGAAAAGTTTACAAATCCTGTGGATGGAGAACCGTCTGCATTAAAATACGTCAGACATGTGTTTGGTGCCGGTAGTTTTGCCATATTGTAAATGGTGAGTTCTGGTGGCAGTTCTTTATCTGGATTTGGACTGGAGTTCAGATCAATACCGTGATCCATCAGGTAATTTTTACTTTCGTTGAAATTCTTGCCCTCGATCTGTTTGTAATAGTTATAAATAACATCAAACTGATTTCGCAGTTCTGGCTGTGCAAAATGTGCATAAAAGAATTTTCTGGATTCTTCCAGTACATTTACTCTTGGAATGTTAAATTCTGCCGCTTTTTTCTCTGATGGATACATAAAGGATACCGTATCATAATCCGAAAGATGCCCGTATGGACATAAAGACTTTGTGGCAAACTGTGCAGAAGAAGAATCAATGGTCAAACGATCTTTTCTAACAGCTTTCGGAGAGATGTCGGGTTTGTAGGTATTACCCTTTTCTTCGTAAATCAGTTCCGGATAGGTCTTTAACAACTGTTTCTTTAATAAAAAGCCGGATGTATAAACATTGTGTTCAAACAGCTTCTTTAAATTAACAACATCCGACACATTGTATGCAATTAATTCCAAAAACTGTTCGGTTGTGTCAATGTGATCCTGCCCAGGTCTTAACTTATCGGATTCAAGAATCTGGTATCCGAGAGAACCTAGCAATCGTTTTAATCCAACTTTGGATTGCTTTTCATTTAATCTTGCCACATCAATGTGTCGGCCTGACATTATCATGTTTTTACGGATTAAGAATGTTGGCAGCTGATAGTTTGGTCCGGTAAAGCCGTAGCTTGGTCTGGCAGCATCTTTGTAAGAGAACCGTAGCCTGTCCTCCATATTAGAGAATCTATCGTTAAAAGAGTCAAACATCTCGTTATTATACTGACGCATACGTTTTGCTGTGGTAATAAAGATACTATTCTTATTTTGAACGGTCTGTATGCATTCATAGAAAAACAAGGTCAGCATGGTTGTATCATAATGAAAAGAGTTATATCCGAACAGGTATGGGTGCTTGTCCTCGTCATAGTCCGGATCTGTATCGCATACAAGACGATATTTCCTGTCATAAGATCCCGGTATGTCAGGATTGTTGGTGTATCTTGCATCAGATACACCAAATGTCATGGCAAGTCTGGAAACAGCATCTATCTGTTTTAAGTCATAAAATTCACATGTACCTGTGAAATTTCTGTTTTTGGTATGAATCATATCTGTTGCCATTTGTTCAAAATTCTGATTTGGTATCAGATTTGCATCATCGCAAAGATAATATATTTCAACGGTATTGTCGTTATCCCTATAGTTAGCCAGTGTAAACACATTGTCAAGGGATTCGATATCATAAAAATATCCAATCATATTTTTGGTTCCTCTCATTTGTTGATGTCATTTAATTGTGCAATGATATTTTCCGCTGTATCATTATGAAAGATTTTAATTCCATCAAAAGATGCAGGTGAATTGATTCCATTACAGTATTTTACTGCGACACCACCATGGTGTGCCCAGTCTTTTAAGTTTTTGTTGTAATCATCAATCAGAATATCTTTTTCAGATAATTTATGATTGTTGATGTATTCTGCTGCATCTCGCTTTGATGTGATGGAAATTAAAATCGCACTAATATCCAAATTTGGTAACCAGTGATTTACCCACGCTATTTTATCATGAAAATGTTCATTGAAAATAGAACCCTCTATTGGAAGACTGGTTAACAGGTAAATGTGATCTCCCGTATAACAGGAACGCTGATGCATTTGGTCAACTACCTCCAGCATTGTTCTATCCGGATTTAGATTTCTGAAATAATGTTCGTTTTTTCTTAAATAACGCGGATTTTCTCCAAGATAGTCTTCCAAATGATAAATAGCAATTACACCATCTATGTCAAAATAATAATTTCTGTCCATGTTTCACCTCTTATTTAATTTTTGCAATAATATTTGTCAGTGTCTGTGCAAATGATGGATGCGAGCGGGCACTATCCTGAAACAGTTCATGTGCCTGCTTCATTTGTTTGTGTCTTT
>CAZZFJ010000081.1:0-2898 GCA_964653415.1 uncultured Erysipelothrix sp.
CATCGAGTTTAGTCATGATAAATTCCTTTCATAATTTTTCTGTTATTTTTAAGTTTGTCATGTTTTTGGAAGTTTTGTAAATTTTTATAAGTCCTCCTATTTGTTATACCAGCACACGTATGGAAAATACTGAACATCATCCCATGTAAGGTTGTTATCATATACGTCAATGTCTGTTTCTTTGTTTCCATCATGAAAATAACCAGTGCCATCATTTCTACAAATACCGCCAATACTAATCATTTTGGAAAAGTCAGACAGTGTGAAAACACTAGCTAATGGAAATTCTGCTTGAATTTGTTCTAATGATTTCATCTTCAGCATTTTGTCTTTGCGCCTGTATTGTAATTTTTCCATGTGATATCAAGGTAACAGACTGGTTTTTCATCTCTTTCTGTTGAAATCATAAGCCAATCAATTGGTTCGTTATTGAGTGTAGCCGTTAAATTGAAACTGTTCCATAGATTTAAGCCAAGTTTCTGTAATAAATCTAAATTATTATTGGCCAAAATGAGAACATAAATATCATTGTCTTTATCATAGGCTTCCAGTTTATATTTTGGTGGTACGATGTTTGTTTTTCTTGCCATATTTTTTCTCCTTTTTGAAATTAATCATAACCATTTTGTAAAAATGCCTGCGTTTTTTCTGTATATTTTCCGTCAGTATTCCTCTACTTTGTCGCATTTGGTTTCACTCACCATGTTATATAGCAGGTTTAATTCATCACTGCTTAATGATATAGTTGCGTTTTTATCAGATTTGAAAATATTTAAAATATTCATGATTCGTTTTCTTTCATGACAATATGTCATTCATTGGAATAATATTTAACACTTTTGCCGCATTATATTTCGGGTGCAGCTTTAAAATATTTTCTTGAATTGTCAGAATCGTATCTTTTGTGTAAATATTTTCTCCCGGTTTTGTTACAAAGAAGAGATTGTCAAATCCAAAAGTTACGCCTGTTATATAATAAAAATATGTGACTAAATATCTTTTTGTCATAATTATATCTCCTTTTTAAGCAATTTTAATGAAATAAGCATGAAACTGTTCAAATGTGAGATCAATATAACCTGAATCATCATCACCGTTTTCTGTGTACATGCGAACATCGGAGTTACTCACATAACCAGTGTTATGTTCCCACACGGATTGTTTTTTTATGGTCTGTTTTGTGTCTGTTTTGAATGTTTTAACACATTTATATTTTTCCATTTTCATCTCCTTTTTAAAATGCAGACAAATGTGTACATCTATATATAATCATGCGCATTCAAGCCAATAAATTTTGTTATATTTCCAAAGTAATCTGCATTTTTTCGCATTTACTTTTTTACAATGTTTTGTTGTTGATTGAAAATTTAAAGCATTTAATTCCGGATACAATGCGGTCACATAACCAGTGTGTTTCTCTCCATTTTTATATGTATAAGAAACCAAATCTCTGTGTTTTATGCCTAATACATTATCTGTTTTTGCTTTGGATTTTCGTCTCATAGGCTTGATAATCCACTCTTTCACATTACAATTGTCTGGTATTCCATTTGCAATACATATAGCGTCATTGGAATGAGATTTTGCAATACCCCACTCAATACGTTTATTTGCAGTTTCTCCACCGTTTGTTAGATGCAATATCCCAAGTTCTGATATTTTGTTCCTGAGATAATTTTTACCTTGCATTACATGCATTGCATAATCAAAACGTTTTGGATTAGATTTTATAATAGAAAAATATCTTTCCTCAAAATCTTTTTCTCTACCCTCTGTTTTTTGATGACAAACAGAACATAATGTTATTAAATTACCAATTGTATCAGCTCCACTGTATCTTTTCGCTCGAATATGATGAACTTCCAATATACAATTGGATTTTCCACACTCTTGGCATTTACAATTATCACGCAAAATAGCAGCTTTCCTTAAATTTTCATCTAAGCGGTTTGATTTTTGATATTGCCACTTATACGGTTTATAATCATCTGTCATTGCACGAATATTAATTGCAACATCTTCAAGGTAATATTCTACGATATTTATCCACTTATTCAATTGGTATAAAACCCTCAGAATAGCATCTTTTTTCTGCATAATACTTGGAGCCAATCTATCCTTTCTTTTAGAACTTGAACGATTGTTAAATCTTGCTTGTCTGTATCTCTTATGATGTCTTTTATACCTTCTGTATCCTCTACGTACATCCATTAAGTGTTTCACATCTTGTCGTTGTTCAATTGTCCCCTTAAAAACAATTTTATTTTTAGTGGTGCATTTTTGAACAATAGCTAATCCGACATGAGCAGAACCATCATCAATTCCAATTGCGAAATGACTTTTATCGTCATTATCCTGCTTAACTTCTTTATTAAGTTGTATTACCATTGGATATTTACTTATCAATTTTGCCCTACCTTTTCTTATTAAATACCAACCTTTATTTATCTTAGTTGGGGCAAGTGGCTTATTATTTCTATCAACCACAAAACAATATTCAGTTATATTTTCCATCTCTGGATACCTTCCTTTCGGAGTATTTTTCGTTTTGCCAATGTCGGCGGGAAGCTCTTGTATTTCCCTGTTATCCATTCAGGACATTAGAATGGTTTCTTGGTTGGTACTCACAGAGCAACGGACTAACGGGCATATCCGTAGGTGTGTTTTTAGCTTTCCCCACTAACGTAGTTCATATCTGCAATGTACCTTTCGGCAAAGGCAGTCACTTAGGCTTGAAACCAACTATTAAGTATATGTACATAGGATATTTGTCCACCTATGTCCACATTTGTCTATGTTATAGACCACTTAATGGAAAGTCCTGTATTTGATAAATGTTTCTTTTTTTTTATTTCGCCTTTTACCACCCTCTCATTTACACTTGCTACAAATTCATTA
>CAZZFJ010000082.1:0-2735 GCA_964653415.1 uncultured Erysipelothrix sp.
GATATCTCTCAATGAAGATTCTGTTATTTGATTTTTGACTACAGAACCTTTTGGCGAAATACCAAAAATCAATAGCCTTCACCATGTTTGATTAACATAGGAGATAATGATATTATTGCTTCCTATATTTCACCTGTTGATTTTTTAAATTCGAGCTTTTCTGTTTCTTTCCTCATTCGATCACCCACTTTATAAACTAGTATATCTTATGTTACCCTAAATGCCACTCTAAATGTTACCCTAAATGTCAGTCTATTTGTCCATTTACATAAATAAATATAAGCGGAGAAAGTTATCGAACAAAAGAGACACAGAACTGGTTGAAAGAAAAAAATCAACTATAGTTCACAATCTATTGAACTATAGTTGACCGATTTTCGATTGATGTGTGGACAAATTTTCGGTTGATAAATGTAAATAACTAAATTCAAGCTATTTTCGTTGTAACGCTTCATCTTGAAGCTCTATCAACCTATTTCTTAAATCCTCATTAGCAGCATATATATATAATCCTTTAATACCTCTTTTCATTAATACATTAATGGAATTGAGTATTATTTCCTCCTTTATAATTAGAGCGTCAATATTTTGTCCTTTACTATCATAAACGTTGTGAATATTCCGAAAAGCCTCTTTGTCTTGGTATTTACTTGAATCTATTCTTATTTTGTCTTTTACTTTATCATATCCTACAGATGGACCTAGAATCACTCCAACATAGTTTAAATCAAACCCTTGAATTGTATAGATAGAACCTACTTCATTTATTGATGCTCTTTCTTCAGCCCAAGTGTTTTTGTAGGATCTATTCCATGGAAGTTTGAAATCACCTTCTTCTACAAAATAATCTTTTTTATCCTTTTTATGAAGATAATCAAACGTTGCTACTACTCTAGATAGCTTGCCTTGAACTTCCTTTATTTTAATAGCATCATGCATGAGCTTGGCCTCTTCAAACACTCTTATCTCATAGTTTGGATCGTTCGGAATTTTGGTAATTTTCTTTTCAACGAAGTCATTTATCCATTGCGTACTTTTCTCATTTGCAGCCATTCTCATTTGCCTTTTTAACTCATATTTCTCGAAAACTCTATTTTTAGTGATTTCTGAAAACGAACTCTCATCCCAATAACTTTTTGCTTTTAGCACCTGCTTACTATCGAATATAACGATAGTAATTTTGCTTCTTTTTATTATTTCATCTAAATGATTGTTATAGTTAAACGAGTTATAAGAATCAGGTCTTGTTAAAAGTAAATGAGCTTCATCAATTAAAACAACATCTACTTTTCCTTCTTTATTCGATTTTACGCTTCCTCTATCAACTCCATTTATAAAGGAAGTTGGTTTCATAAAACTTCCGACTTTAAAATTAGTGACTTTTCTAGCAATTTTTTGATATGTTTTAATCATTTCATCATGATGTACTAACAGATAATTATTTGTCATACCATAAAGATTTGAAGAACGATCATGAGCCTCATCAAGTATTTCTTTTAGTGTGCTACTTAATAAAACACTTTTTCCCGTTCCTGCTTCACCACTTACTAATAATACCGCTCCATTTTCATTATCCTTATTTGCAATACAGAAATTTACTATCCTCTCTCTAACTTCCATTTGTTCATCATTTAATAGGGTAAAGGGGGATACTTTATAAATATCTTTATTTTTGATTTCTTCAAGACTATCTTTAGCTAAGCCATCATTAATTAATCTTTCCCAAACAACAGAAAATAGGTCTTGGTGAAAAAATCTCTTCTCAAAATAATTATGTGTCTGTTTTATCAAGTTTTGTGTTCTATTGAGTACTTCAATTTTCGTACTATCAGCACTAATGTATTGTATTAAGTTAGTTTCAATATTGTAAGTAGCAGATTTATTAAATTTAGGATGATAAATGAGATAACATTCCTCCAACATTGATTTTTCTTTGTCCGAGAGGTGTGTTCTCATTCTAGATTTAACATTTGAAGTTTCTCCTATATATATCTTTTTATCACTACTTAAAAGATAAATTAAAGGATAATTTAACAGCGAGCTTGCGTCCTCATGTTTTTCAAAAAAAGAGTCCAGACTTTCAGAATTAAATGCTGATTTATAGAATTTCGACTTATTCATAGACTATCATATTTAGCCTTGTTACCTCTAGCTTTACTAACAGGATATTTTTCATCGTTATTTTTTAGTTTACACCTAATAATCTCACCAACATCTAATTTTAAATTACTTGCCAACATTAGAGAGTAAATCAGAACATCCGCCAATTCTTCCTTAATATTTTCACAATTTTCTGCTAAGGATTCTTCACTAGATTTCCATTGGAAATTTTCTAATAACTCTGCTGCTTCCAAAACAATCGATAAAGCTAGGTCTTTCTCATTGTGAAACTGACGCCAATCTCTGGTATCTCTAAAATCATCAATGAGTTGGATTAGATCTTTCATAATTAACCTCCACACACATATATATACATAATATCATATTTTTTAAAGTCAAGTCCTTAATCTTGTGTAAAATTCAGATAAAATCGTAGGAGGTACATATTTTGAATATATTGTTATAAATATATTTCTTTATGACGTTAGTTTGAATTTTAAAGTCTAAAGATTAATAAAAAGACATCAACTACTTTGTGTAATTGATGTCTTTAAATTTTATATTTTCTATTTATTAACGATGTCTCATATGGGGGAATAACAGAACATCACGGATTGAACGGCTATCTGTTAATA
>CAZZFJ010000083.1:0-2628 GCA_964653415.1 uncultured Erysipelothrix sp.
GTGTTTTATCTCGGACTGCTTTTTTCTATCTACTTCATTAAATTTTTTGTCCCAAGCTGTTAGCTCCCATAAACTACGCAGTTCCCAATCTCCATTAAAATCCTTGAATCTTATATTTGGTTTTCTGTGTATATTTTTCATATTCCCTCCTGCTAAGATAACTTTTATATCAATTATATCACTAATTTGATTCTAAGTCCTATTTCCACAAAATTAAAAAAATCTATATAATTAAAACTGTTTTCACCAAAATTTAGAAAGAGGTGTATCATGAAAAAAATAAGAACCGGAACAATGTTATATCCAGATATCTTAAACCTTTGCGATATTAACAAAACTAAAGCAAACGCACAATCAAGAAATGATTTTATAGAAAAATCAATATTACATTATGTTGGCTATCTTCACAAAGATGATAATACCAATTATCTCAATAAAGTAATTGATGAAACACTAAAATATAAAATAGATTTACTTAAAGAACAGCTTTCCGCTGTTCTTTTTAAATTGTCCGTTGAAACAAGTATTCTAATGCATATTGTTGCTGCTGGTACTGATATTGATGAAGATACTTTAAAACAACTTAGGGTTAAATGTACACAAGATGTCAAAACATCAATCGGTAAAGTGAATCTAGAAGACATTCTAAAGAAAGAAGGTGATATTTGATGCCGCGCATCATTGCTAAGTTTGGCTATATGCAACCAAGCAACAAAAGAAAATCTAGTTTTTTAATTTATATAGCTACTAGAGATGGTGTCATAAAAAACCTAGAAAAAAATAAAGATAATCCTGTCACACAGAAGCAAGAAAATCTTATTGAAAAATTATTAGTAAAATTTCCTAATTTTATAAATTCTAGTACTTATAAAATGTATGTTGTAAATAAGACACTAGGAAGTGCTTCTGAACTCATCACAGAAATTGAAGAAGAACATTATCAAGAGTTATCTCAAGCTTCAGAATATGTTGAATATATTGCACAAAGACCACGTGTTGTTAAAGAACAATCACATGGTCTTTTTACATCTCATGATGATCCAATTATCTTATCAAAAGTTAAGAGTAAACTTTCAAATCATAAAGGCAATGTTTGGACTGCTATTATTTCTTTGAAAAGAGAAGATGCTCACAGACTACAATATGAAGATTTAAAATCATGGAAAATACTTGTTAGAGCTCTGCAAAATAACCTCGCTGAAAACTTACAAATCGATTATGATCAGTTTGAGTGGTATGGTGCATTTCATAATGAAGCGCATCACCCACATATCCATCTCATGATGTTTTCAAATGATGAAAGACAAGGCTATCTCAATCAAAAATCAATAGATAACATTCGTGGTGCTTTTGCTAGAGAAATATTTAAACATGACTTGCTTAATATTTATCAAAAACAGACTCAGTATCGTGATCAACTTAAGTTATCAAGTGAGACTTTTATTAAAGCTCAAATTGATGAAATTAGAGATATCTTTAAACCAAATAAAGAAATAGAATTAAGACTCATTGATCTTGCTAAAGTACTTTCAACCACAAAAGGAAAACATACCTATGGCTATCTTCCTAAACCAACTAAAAAGATGGTGGATGAAATTGTGAACCTTGTTTCTCACCAACCAGAAGTACAAGAGTTACTTTCCCTTTGGTACGAGCAAAGACAAGAGGTTCTTTATACCTATACTGATAAAAAAGAAAAGATTAAAAATCTTGCTGATATTGATGCATTTAGAAGTATTAAAAATATGATTGTCAAAGAAGCAAAAACTATTGATTTAAATGAAACAAAAATAATTCAGAAAAAGATAGATATTTTAGAAAGTTATCCAAGTGTGATTCACTTTGATGATAGCGAAGAACTTGTAGAATTAAGCATACAAAATAACACAGTATACCTACCTGCATCTTTGGATCTAGAAACGTTTTCACTTGAAGAAAAAGAATGGAAGGAAATGAAAGAAGAACATAAAGAAATAATATTTAAATACAATCCTACGTTATTAGCTGATAAACAGTTTAATCAAGGGATTGTTTTTAATAGCGTAAAACTTCTTTATTCGATTAGTAATATGTTTGAGCATTCTATGAACCAAACAGCTCAAAAACATCATGCAGATAGAGAGCTATTAAAACAAATACGAAAACAAAAAATTGCATTAGGACAAAAGAAAGAATAGGAGTATTAAAATGACACTGAGATATAATGCGAATAAAGTAAATATGATTGAACTTTTAAATAAATTAAATGAACCAATCATTAAAAAAGGTAAGAGATATAAATGGCCACAGCATTATTCGATAGAATTTAATCAAAACATGTGGTATCAACATTCTAAACAAAGAGGCGGTTTACCACTTGAATTTTTAAAGACATTTTTTAACATGGATGATACTAAGGCGCTTGATTTCATTTCAAATAATTTTGACCTGGAAAAATATCAAACAAATAAATATCTAAAGAAATTACAAGTCCCCCACCCTTCTTATACAAATGATGGGATTGTGCACTACTTAAATTATTTTAGAAATATTGATAAAGATATAATTAAGACATTCATTAATAATAGACTGATTTACCAGGAACACAAGTACAATAATATACTTTTTGTGGGTAAAGATCGAACTGGA
>CAZZFJ010000084.1:0-2597 GCA_964653415.1 uncultured Erysipelothrix sp.
CCGGGATTTCCGGCATATTCTCAAGATTTACAGCACTTGCATAAGCACAGGACATATTCTTCACATTTGCACCCGTCCTTGGCGCCTGTCTTAAATTAGAACACCCACATGCAAAACCATCCATATCCGTTAATGTATCAGGCAACTCAGGCGGTAGTTCTTCTAATAAAACATCACCAGAAAACATACAGTCGGCTTCTTTTAAATTTGCCGGGAAATTTTTGCAACTCTTTAAATCAGTACAATGATCAAATGCAAAATTGGCATGTGTGATTGTATCAGGAAGTTCCGGTGTTTCTGTAACACCTGTGTAAGCATACGCACCGTTCATACTGGTCACTCCATCTGGAATTGTACCAGGATCTTTTAAATCTTCACAGCCACGATACATATTATTCATAATACGCAGACTTTTCGGCAACTGAGCACCACTAGTAAGACCTGTCTGCTCGAACATTTCTGAACCATCCACCATTCCATCAGGAACCTGGATTTTAGAACCATCTGTCTCTGTACCGATATATTTTAAACGACCATTTCCCATATTTTGAAATTCTGTATCATCATATGTAAATGTAATAGAATCTACCTGATTTTGATATGTCTGTTCCATGCTATTTATCCTCCTGAAAAAATTGTTCAATTCTATCTGTTATATATAATATAATATATACAGACAGTTTGTCAAGCAAAAAAACACCTTTGACACTCCCCCATGCCTAAAGGCAGGGGATTCTTGGTGGCTGCCAAAAACATATTGGCTGACCAGTTCATTTCTGATAGGTCGTACCCCAAGTTTGGGCTATGCCATTAGCCCTCGTAGAGCAGAACATATAGTTCCCTACGCAGTTTGTCTGTTACCAACAAACTCAGTTGAGATACAAATATTCATAGCTCCTAAAAGGTCTCTATGAACATGAAATCCACAGTCACAAGAATAATTTCTGTCATTTGCGTGGTGAACATTACCACAAATAGGACAGATCTGACTTGTGTATGCTGGATTTACATACTCAACGGATATGCCTGCTAATTTTGCCTTATATTCTATAAACTGTGCGAGTCTATAGAATGACCAAGTGTGCAGACTATGATTGTTTTTACGACTTTTTCTTGTCGTAGAGCGTATATTTTTTAACTGCTCTAATTTAATTACTTTAACGTTATGCGTTACTGCTGTTTCGACAATATCGTGACTTAACTTATGGTCTAAGTCTTTCATAATGCGCTGTTCTTTATTATTGATGCGCATAACAGTCTTCATCTTTTTGGAAGTCTGTAGTTTTTTACGAAGATAAGCATAATGCCTACGCATATATTTGTTCTTACGACCATTACCATAGAACTTAACGCTACCATCAGAACAGTATGAAACTGCTGGACACTTGATGCCTAGATCAATACCCATGACATTACCATCTGATTTACGTTCAGGTTCCGCAACTTCATACACGATTTGAGCCACAAGAGTATGGTTCTTAATCACGATACGCATGGTACCAAGTTTTGCATCAGAAAATAGTGATTTCTGTCTATCTGTCAGTTTTACAAAAACAGAGATACGCTTTGATTTACCATTTATCATGACTGGAAATTCAACACTGTTATCTTTCAGTTTGTAGTTCTGGTTATTGATATAGCAGCAAGGCTTCTTTAGCGTTGGCAGATTGGATGCTTTTATTCTAATAGCAGAACCTTGTTTTGCAAGACTTCTGTTTTTAAGAACAGCCTTATGACAGTATTTATAGTGTTTTTTCACGATGGATTTTGCATCACGAATACACTGATTAAGCAATGCACTTGGAAGATTGGCAGTTACATCAGCTGTAGTGATTTTTGCAATCGAATGACCACTTATAGTATCAGAAACAAGACGATTAACAGTTTCGATGTATTCTGTCATAGTCTGAGTGATTAAGTCTTTCTGATATCCAGTTGGATATACTTTCACTGTTTCGGAAAGCTGCATTAACTCACCACCTAAACATTTTTTTGATTTTCGATATACTGTTTGATTACAGCAAGCGGAGCACCACCTACTGTTGACACGAAGTAGCTGTTCGTCCATAAGGTAGGTATTCTGGAACGAAGCCATGGGAATTCATTTCTTAGTATCTTGGATGAATATCCTTTTAGTTGTTTTACAACTTTATGGATTCCGTACTGTGGATCTGCTTCCATAAGCAGATGTACATGGTCTGGCATGATTTCCATTTCTATGATTTCGGCATCTAATTTGTTACAGATTTCTTTTATCAGCTCCTTTAATCTGACATCTACACCATCCATAAGCACTTTACGCCGATACTTTGGACACCATACCACATGATACTTACAAGAATAGATAACATTATTATTTGATTTATATTCCATATATACATTATACAGCATATAGCTATATAATGCAATAAACAAAAAAGAAAACCAGCTAAGAAGTTGTGTTTTCTCAGCCAGTCGCTTATATCCCCATAGCTAAAGCAAGGGGCTTTACGCTCGGATTGGTAAAAATTTTCACAGGTGTTTTTAATAAATCAAATTATTTACACAGACCATGATCTGCCTGTTTTGTTTGTCGAAGACACTTCTGTTTCTAATGG
>CAZZFJ010000085.1:0-2594 GCA_964653415.1 uncultured Erysipelothrix sp.
TTAAAACACAACGCGACTTAGCTGAGCGTATGTTTGTATCATTAGGTAAGATCAATAATTTGATGTCTGAAGCTATAGTACAAAACTTTATTAATAATGATCAGGGATATGTTGTAACAGAAAAAGGAGAGGCGTTTTTAGAGGAACATAAGGTTGATAATGCGATTATTATGGCAGCAGGATTTGGTAGTCGATTTGTCCCAATGACTTATGAGACACCTAAAGGTTTGCTTGATGTTAATGGCGAAGTAATGATTGAACGTCAAATACGACAACTACAAGAGGTTGGTATAAATGATATTTCAATTGTTGTGGGGTATCTTAAGGAGACTTTCGAGTATTTGACTGAAAAGTTTGGGGTTAAGTTAATCTACAACCCTGATTACTCAATAAAGAATAATATTTCTTCTATTTACTATGCTAGTAATAATTTGAAGAATACTTATATTTTACCTTCAGATATTTACATGCCAGAAAATATCTTTAGAAAGTATGAGTATGATTCTTTTTATGCTGTGGAGTATTTTGAAGAAGAGACTACTGAATGGGCTATAAAAATGAATAAAGATAATCAAATTATTGATGTCAATCCTTCTGGTGGTAAGAAGACATGGGCAATGTATGGGCCAGCTTTTTTCACTAGAAAATTTAGTGAAGAGTTATTAGTTAAAGTAGTTGAAATTTATGATAATAAAATATCTTCTCAATGGTATTGGGAAGATATATATATTAGAAATATGCAGAACTTAAAAATGTATGGTAGAAAGTATACTGAGGGATCAATATTGGAGTTTGAGTCTTTAGAAGAACTTAGACAATACGATCCTAGTTATTTGATCTATGCGCGATCAGAAATTTTAGAGGTCATTGAAGCTGCTTTTAATGTTGAGCTTGATGAAATTGTTGGAATTAAGACATTAAAAGAGGGCATGACAAACGATTCATTTCTTTTTGATGTTCGTGGTAATCGCTATGTATTTAGAAATCCTGGTATTGGAACTGAGAAATTAATTAATCGGACACAAGAAGCTCAAGTTTATGAGGTGATTAAAAGTTTGAATCTGTCCGATGAAATTATGTATTTGGATCCAATTAAAGGCTATAAGATTACAAAATATCTACCCAATTCACGAACTATTGACATCCATAATGAAAAAGAAGTTGAAATGGCTTTGGAGAAGTTGAGAGTATTACATAGATCTGGTTTATCGGTAGGGCATGAATTTGATTTAGAGGAAAGAATTGATTATTATATTAATTTGGCAAGGGATAGTAAGGCTATTTTCTTTACAGATTTTGAATCTGTGTATGAGATGATTACTGAAGTAATTCAATATACCAAAAGCCAAAAACGCATGAAAAAGCTATGCCACATTGATCCTGTGTGTGATAATTTTCTGTTAAGTGAGGGAAATGTCCTCTTGTTAGATTGGGAGTATGCAGCTATGGCTGATCCTTTACTAGATATTGCAATGTATGTTGTGTATAGTGGATTACAGGATAATGAGATCTTAGATTTACTTAGAAAATATCTTCAACGAGACTACACAGCTGAAGAAAAAAACATTGTCTTCTCTTATGTTTCGCTTGCAGGATTTTTATGGTCGATATGGACAATTTATAAACAGGCTTCAGGGGAAGACTTTGGTACTTATGGTATTGAACAATACCAATACGCAAGAAAGTACGCTACCATCGTACTAAAAGAGGTGAATCATGCATAAAAAAGGAAGCATATATGGTTTATTGTCTGGCTTTTTTTGGGGCTTTGACTCAGTAGTATTAGGAATTGCCCTTGGATTTCCACTTATGTTGAAGCTAGGTGTCCAATCTTCACTTATAACAACCTTTATTCATGACACCTTTTCATTTATTCTATTAATGATATTAATCTTTAAACTCAGTAAAGGGAAAGAACTTGTAAGAGTCCTAAAGTCAAAGTCTGGGCTTGCTGTGATTGCTGCAGCACTTTTAGGGGGTCCTATTGGCATGGCTGGATACATCATGTCAATAAACTACCTAGGAGCAACACTTGCATCAAGTATCTCTGCTATTTATCCTGCAGTGGGTCTTTTGCTTGCATATCTATTCTTAAAAGAAAAAATGAAGGTTCATAATATTCTTGGATTATTGCTAGCTATTGCAGCGATTATTATGATGGGAGTATCACCTAATATCTCTGTATCAAATCCAATGCTAGGCTTTCTTAGCATCACACTTACAATAATTGGATGGGGAAGTGAAGCTGTTATTATTAGCGCGGCTTTAAAGGAAGAGGTTTCAAGTGAAGTTGCTCTAGCAATAAGACAGCTAACGACAAGTGTCACATACGCTATATTTATTATGCCACTGATTGGGTATGATAAACTTATGCCTGTTATTAAAAACCCTACTATTATAACCATTATCCTGGCAAGTGGAATAATTGGGACCTTATCATACCTAGCATACTATAAATCAATAGACATGATAGGAGCAACCCAAGCCATGGGGCTTAATATCACATACCCCGCTTGGGCATTCATCATTCAGTTCTTAATAACCAAGGAGTTTAGTCTATACTTATTTGCTTTATCTCTTGTAATTATGCTTGG
>CAZZFJ010000086.1:0-2554 GCA_964653415.1 uncultured Erysipelothrix sp.
CTCCGAGGTTCTGGTGCTTGGAGTTATATGCTTTACTACAAAAATATCATCCCGCTGGGATTAAATGCATCAATCCGCAAAGCGGACAACCTATTCAAATATTCTACAATCCTTGCAAGAACAGCCATAATAATATCAAATAGCACTACCTGTACAGACGCTCTACATGGGCGTCTCTTTGAAATAAGCAAGGTTTCTTCATCATCCATGGCGGTAAATAAATTGTGTAATGCAAATGCAGTAAGAATTGCAGAGAAGATGTTTCGCTACGCGATACACGGGTTACAAACCCGCGCGAGCGGCGTTAAAAGCGGAAAACTCGGGATTATGGACTGGGGACTTGGAAATAGGAAATGCGATTATAGACCTGAATGGCTGAAAACGTGAATTATACGGGTTAGTATTCTTTGCTCAATAAAAAATCGGTTATATATAAATGCTTTACACCTTCTATAGATTCTTTCCAAAAGTCGTCCATTGTGACAACAAACTTTGGATGTTGGTCCTCTATTGCTATTAATTCAGAAAATTCTCGCTCTACTGTTGATTCACTTTCCAATTTATAGGCAACTTGAACATACACTTTTGCTCCCTGCTTTTCGGCAATAAAGTCTATCTCTTTTAAATCAATCTTGCCTACATATACTTTGTAGTCTCTTCTTCTTAGCTCTAAATAGACGATGTTTTCTAATACTCCGTTTATTTTGCTGTCTTTATATCCCATGGTTGCATATAGAAATCCAACATCGCTTAAATAAAACTTTTCTTGTGTCTTTAGTATCTCTTTTCCTTTAATGTCGTAACGTGAAGTTCTATATAATATGAAAGCACCTTCTAGTGCGTTCAAATAGTTGTAAACAGTATTTAAATCGATTTTGCGTTGCTGACTTTTGAAATAGTCAGCTACATTTTTTCCTGAAAAAGTATTCCCAATATTATCAAATACATACTTTATTACTCTTTCTAACAACTCTACATCGCGAATATTATAACGCTGCACGGTGTCTCTCAAAATCACCGATGAGTAGATATCGTATATTACTTTATAGGCAGTAGATTCTGTGTAATTGCCAGTGTGCAGAACAGGAAAGCCCCCCATGCGTAGATACAACAAAAATGATTCTTTAGTGGTTTGATTATTGTGGGGTAGATAATGTGATTTGAACTGTAAATACTCAGAAAAGGAAAGTGTGTATATAGGAATTTCTATATATCTTCCAGCAAGGTGAGTTGCTAACTCGGATGAAAGTAAATGAGCATTTGAACCTGTAAGGTATATATCTATATCTAAATCTACTAAAAAGGAGTTTATTGCTTTCTCCCATTCCTTAACCTCTTGTATTTCATCGATAAGCAGATAGGTTTTTTTCTCTTTTGATGAGTTTTCTGAAACATATTTATATAGTGCTTTTGCATTTTTTAGTTCTGAAAATGTGAAGCTTTCTAAGTTTATATAAATTATTTGTTCGGCCCTTATATTCCTCTTTATGAGTTCTTCTTTTAAAAGAATCATAACAGAAGATTTACCACTTCTGCGAATGCCGGTAAGAATCTTTACTAGAGGTTTATCAATAAAGTCTTTTAATTGATTAATATAAATATCTCGTTGTATCATAGTGCTTGATAAGTTTTTATGGTTATAACCCCAAAGATAAGTAAAGTATTTTAGTTTTTATGGTAGTAACCCTAAGAACTTTATGTGTTAAGTGTTTTTTTAAGGTTGTAGCCATAAAAAGCCCGAATGGCTAAATACGTGAAGGGTTAGGGGTGAAGGGTGAATAGGGACAAGAAACTGGGAACTCGGAATTGGGAACTAGGGAATAGAGACTGGGGACTAGGAAATGGGATAAACTTGATTGTCATTCCGACACGCAGTGAGGAATCTGCCAAATTGTTATACACCCTTCCTCCCGCTCGCGCGGGTTTGTAACCCGTGTGGTTGATAAGGCTAGTGAATAGGAACTAGGGAATAGTGAATAGGGACTGGGGAATAGGGACTGGGGACTAGGAAATACGATTAAAGGCCTACTGGCCAAATAACCATGTCATTCCGATACGTACCGATGAAATAAAGCGAAATTTAATGGGACAGGTAGTGAGGAATCTGCCCAATCGTTATACACTCCGCTCGCGCGGGTTTCTAACCCGTGTGTTGCGTAGCAAATAGAGATTTTAAAAGACGTTGCATATACATGTAGCGTCTTTTTTTGTTAAACGATCTGCCCTGCAAGGGCATAAGACAATTACAACACCATCAAAAGCCCTGAATGGGCGCAAGAAGCACCTGGGGCTTGTGTAGCTCCTGCTACACCTTTATGTCTTTTGAATGTGCGGAGCCCCTGTTAAATAATAATTCCAATTTCA
This sequence comes from uncultured Erysipelothrix sp., assembly GCA_964653415.1. Lineage (GTDB taxonomy): Bacteria > Bacillota_I > Bacilli_A > Erysipelotrichales > Erysipelotrichaceae > Erysipelothrix. Next base: position 2,365 of record CAZZFJ010000086.1, read on the forward strand.
CAGGGCAGGCCCGATGAAATAAAAACACCAATTTCTTGGGGTAAACAGGAGCTCCTCACCTCCCAGGAGTGCAAATGCAATTCGCCCTTCGACAAGCTCAGGGACCACCATATAATGACATCACTATATTTCAAGCATCATGTCATCATTAAAAACATGGCCAGTAAGGCCTATAATGCATTTCCTAATC
>CAZZFJ010000087.1:0-2536 GCA_964653415.1 uncultured Erysipelothrix sp.
TAATACCTCTATTTTTATAATTCTGATTTACTTTGTAGTTGTCTTAATTTATAAGCTAAGGCCAGTGTTTTGACATCTTCTATACGATGCTCATCGCACATTTGGATAAGAGTATCTAATGGTATTTCAACTTGAGTAATATCCTCAGTATCATCAAAATTAGTTCCAACATAACTTAAATCCTTTGCATAAAAAAGATGTGTAAGCTCATTGGAGTAACCAGGAGACAAGTAAATTTTACCAAGGTCAATTAAGCTTTTGGCTTTATAACCTGTTTCTTCTTGGAGTTCTCTAATTGCACAGGTTTCAGGACTTTCGTTTTTATCAATTAAGCCAGCGGGAAATTCCAGTAAATCTTGTTCAATTCCAAAGCGAAATTGCTTCACCAATAATAACATGCCTTCATCGTTTGTTGCTGCAACGCACACACCACCGCAATGCTCAACTTGCTCAATACGAAGTGGATTCCCTTTGTGCTCGAAAATACTTTCGTATACATCAATTAGTATCCCGCTAAATCTCTTAGTTTTACTTAATTTTTTCATGAGTTAACTCTATATACAAGTCAATTCGTTTAACAACTTGATCTAAACTAGACTCCCAAAAGGAAACTGAAGTGGTGTCGACATCAGCCATTTTTGCTACATCTTCACAAGAAGCAGAGGCAGTCTTTTTAAGAAGGGCACGATATTTATCTACAAAGCTTGATCCTTCTTTTTCATATTGAGCATACAGTCCTAAAGCGAATAAACCACCAAAAGCATAGGGGAAGTTATAAAAATTTCTTCCCGCACTGTAATAGTGTCCTTTATTAATCCACATGAATGGGTGCATTTGATCTTTGTTCAGTCCATCACCATAGGTATCTTTTTGGGCTTTGAGCATAATGTCCTGAAGTGCTTTGGAATCGAGTAACTCATTTTTACGTCTGTGGAAAACCTCGGTTTCAAACTTATATCTTGAGAGGATATCTACAGTAATCTGTGTTAGATCTTGTAGGGAATTTTCAATTAGCATTATTTTTTCTTCATCAGTAGCACTGGTTAGAGATGCGTTAAAGATGATGTTTTCGCAGAAGGTTGAAGCCGTTTCTGCCACGGGCATTGTGTATCCTGTATTAAGTATAGAATTATCTTCAAGCATATGCCCATGATAAGCATGTCCTAATTCGTGAGCCAAAGTAACAATATCTGCAATGCCTTCGCCATAATTTGTAAAAATACGGCTTTGTTTTAAATGTGGTAGGTTTGAACAGTATGCACCGCCTTGTTTTCCTTCTTTGGGATAAAAGTCAATCCAATTTTCGTCGTATGCACGAGTTGCTAGTGCCGCAAGATCATCAGAAAAAGTTTTGAAGTTATCCACAATGATTTGTTTAGAATCCTCGACAGTATACTTCTTACTTTCCTCTAATGTGTAAGGTGCAAATAGGTCATAAAATGGTAATCCAGAATCGTGTCCTAGTAATTTAGCTTTATGTTGGAGATATCGTCTAAAATCTGGAAGTTTGTTTTCGATAGCTGTGATTAAAGCATGCAAGGTTTCCATTGAGAGTCTAGAGTCCATTAAAGTTTCCTCAAGTGGAGACTTGAAATCTCTTAGGGTTGCGGTTTGGATAACCTCTCCTTTAATGCCATTAAGGGCAAAGGCAATCGCATCATCCATACTGCTATACAGTTCTAACTCCTTCTCATAAGCTTCTTTGCGAATTTTCGGATCGCTGTGATATGCTAAATTTCTTAAGGATGTTAAGGTGTGAGTTTCGTTATTATATTGAATTGTTTTGCTGGCAGTTAGCTGAGTTTGTAAATGGCTCCATAAGCTGGAAGCGTTAATTTTCATTTTAGAAATTATTTCCTCAGCATCTTCACTCAAAGTATGGTTGGCAAATTCTAAATCTTCTCTTAGAATAAACTCATGCTCCTGAATCAAAGCACTTTCTTTGACCCAAGAGTCGAACTGACTTTCATTTGATTTAAGCCATTTTTTAAAGATTGCCTCAGGGCGGGCTGCGGCGCTGACAACGCCTTGGAGTTGGCCCATGTATTGATTGGCTTGAGGGTCGTTTGCGTTGGTGCTTAAGCGATAGTTGGTATAGCTAGCTAGGTTGCGAACTAGTGTATTAAGTTTTACGGAATGATTTAACCAATTTTCTAAAGATTCCATTCCTTCTAATGTCTCGGCAAGTTTTAGAGATGTCTTTAGTAATGATTCTAATGTTTTAAAGTCTTCAAGAAAAACCTCATCAAAGTCAAGATATAATGCGTCTAATGACCAGTTGTACATACTTATTTCCTCCTTGTACTTGGTATAATCATATCATATAGATGAAAACTGACAATGCTTTCATAAAGTTTTCAACATTTTTCTGTAAAGCAGTTGCATATTGTTTTCATTCTTGCTATAGTGTGCACAAGAAAGGTAGGATTTGATATGAAAAGAAATAAAAATCTACAGCAATTAAGCTTTTTCTTTTTCTTTACATAAACTAGGTTAATGCCCACGTGGAAATTAACCTTTTGTGTTTGGTTAAAGA
>CAZZFJ010000088.1:0-2505 GCA_964653415.1 uncultured Erysipelothrix sp.
CGATTATATTTGAACAGTTTATAGAGTAGGGTTCAAGTCCCTCCAGCTCCACAAATACAAACACCCAATCTAACAGAAATGTATGGTTGGGTGTTTTTTTATTTATTGTTATGATAGAATCTTTTTAGTTATGCTCAGCTAGCGCGGATATTCAAATCCGTGTGGTTCTTTAGAAATTAGAAAATGGCACGCTGATGACGCTGATGGAGCGAATAAACGCAGATTCTTTTCCGTTTTGCGCAAATAGTACTATTTATTAATTACGGATTGTCTTCATTTATTTGCAAGACCTAGTAACATGTCGCAACCTGTCCTTTTTTAATTATTAGCTCCTCTATTATCTTCTAATGGAACTATATGAAGATATTTTTGTACGTACTGAAAGCTAATTATAATGGATGAGCCGATTAAAACAATTAATCGGCTCATTGCTATTTATACTTTATAATTTTTGAAGTGTGGAATTTGTAGTTTTATTCAATTAAATCTAACACTTTAATCTATGATATCATTGGAAGAACTTCAATGTTTATAGGACTTCTAAGTTGTGTTTTTTTTAAGCTGGAGGAACAAGCACATATACTGAGTGCTGGAGGAACCAACTCATATACTGATTTACAGATACTTATAGCAACATGTATCATGTTGTGTATCAAAAAGAAAGATTTATGTTAAATATTTATATTGCAAAATCTAAAATATCGTTCTAAAATATTCGCTAACGTTTAGTATATGAAAAGTAGGCGATTTGGAAGCACAAAACTTTAGGTTAAGCACAAAGTTTGATACGAGCCAATAGCTTTGAATTTACCACTATTTCGCCTATTTTTTATATACATTGTTAGCGGTTCGGGCTTTATGGTTTTATAAAATCAGCCCATTTCTTAGTCTAATCCAGCAAACTTAAAGGGTTTGACATTTTTAAAATTCATCGATGATTCTCCTGCAAAGTTCTCATTATTATCTAAACTAAGCTTTCTTACTTTACCTTTATCGCTGAAATCAATTTTGTTAAATTCTACCCACACCACATTTGGATTCAGTACATTGTCAAAGTAGTAAACCAAGTTTTTCTGATCAGCAACGGTTCTCCATCTTGTAGATGAAATGTTTGGTTCTGTTGTGGAAGATATGCCTAAAGGAACAGAGCAATTTCTAATAACGCTGAAAACACTTGGAATAGCAACCCTTGTATTATCTGTTTTTGGTATCGCGTCAATGTAATAGGACGCCCTTACAAATCTATCTGCAGCTCTATTGGTTCCAGGCAACATAATGGTTCCAGGAATGTCTTTCCAGTATGAGTTTATGGCTAACTGTTCTTCAAAAGTGGGAGAGTTTGTCATTGTAGTATAAGCCTTATCGTGGTGTATCACTAATTTTCCGTCTATGTACTCGAAGATTGCGTTATCGCCTGTTTTATCCGAAATTGACAAATGTACCGTGGCAAATTTGTCCGTCCCCGGAATATTCGAAGAAACAATAACAAACTCTTCCCTACTCAATGCAGCAACGGCTTCATCTACCGTCGAGAAATTATCCAAGACGTATTGTAACCAAAGCGATACGGATATACCGGCTGTGTTTTTATCTTTTTCAAATTTGGGATAATTCGACTCAACCAACCAAAGTAGATTACCTACAAGCCCCATTTCGTTCATTCCGTCCGAGGAGACAATGTCCCAAGAACTTGTAATTAGACTTCCATATTTGGATTTCCACTTTACCGAAGTTGTACCCACTTCGCCATTTCTTTCCATACCTCTCGGGAAAACCCAAAGATTAGCAGGAATGTCGTCTTTCCAGTCCATTGATCGGGCGGTGATAATTGCTCCGTTAGGACCGGGATAAACCACTCTTGTACAGGCGCAAACCTCGTCGAGAGTGAAGGGTAAACACAAAAATAATGTCGTTAAGATTAAATGGATTGATTTTTTCATCTTATTTAGTTTTAAGTTATCCTGTTTTAATGTTCTTGTTCAAACCTTGTTTTTGTAATGATTTCCAATATATTTTGCCTGACCGCTAACTTCTTATTTACGCACCTTTTCTTTCAAACATTCGTATATACATCTAAATATTAGATATTATACGCAATAATTTTCTATTCCAAATCTCCCTTTCCAAAAGTAAGCAATTAATTATTAAAAATAAAATAAAATGTTGAAAAGTTAATGAGTTATGTGTAATCTTTCAACTGCAAAACCTATTTGCTAATAAAAACAAATTAAGTAATGTGTGTAGCTCAGCCACAATCTATCTACACCTTCCCCCCCACACCCTTAAATTTCTCCACAAATGAAGCAATCTTTTGAAACACAGTCTGCTTTTTTGTCAAATACTGAGGGTTTAAAGGACTCATTCTTGGCAAAACCTCATTGAGCTCTGTGCCAGTTTCGCTAGCATATTCGCGCTTTAAAGATGCAAGGATATAGCGTTTTGCAGCTTCCTCATTTAGATTTTCATCTGCAATTAATTCTGTAGCTTCTGCCTTCTGTTTTTCTT